>NZ_JBVVAK010000048.1:12813-14218 GCF_055792825.1 Microvirga sp. GN3 | reverse complement strand
GCCTGCAGGCTCTTGCCCGCTGCCGGTCAATGACGGACTTCGTCGAGGTGCACAGCTCATTGCTGCGCGACAACCTGGAGCAGACGGTCGAGAACAGCCGGCGCATCGCCGAGCTCACGATCGAAATGGCCGACGAGGCCACCCGCACCGTGACCATGCAGGCCGAGAAGACCGCCGCGCGGGTCAGCCGCGTCGCGTAGAACCCGATTGTGATGGGATCAGGCCCCGCTCCCGGCTTCGGCTGGGAGTGCTTGCCCATCGGCGTGCCCGCTCGTCAGAAACATGGCTAAATGCGAAATTGAGTGTCGGCACACCTCAATGGCTCATTTGCGCGGCAGATTCCCAGGCCTTTCCCTCGCTCATAGGTCCGGACACGTCGCTCTTCCGTCATTGGCGAAGGGTCGTTGCCATGCTGTGACGGAGGCCAACTGATCCTGATCCCATGAAGGACATCCTGTCCGCGACTGCACTGCCCTATGACGATATTATGACAATGCCAGCGAAATTACTTTCCTGCTGTGTCGGCTTGCAGACAGACATGGTCTTTTCTTGGTGCGAGGTTCGCGGCCCCAAGGTAAGACGTGATCAGGAAGGCTCATGACCTCACGAGATTCTGCGACCCACACGACGAGACGCTTCCTTCCCTTGCAGGCATTTCCCAGTTTCCCCATCACCTAGCCGCATCCGTTCGCCCTGTGTCAGTCCCATCGTCGGTGGCGCCGCTACTCGGCAGGCATTGCTTGGAGGTGGCATGAACGTCCACCTGCTGATCAGGTCCGGGACACAACGTTGTCGTCCGCTCATGCTCGCCGTGACGCGGTGACCTCGCATAATCCACGTCGCATCAGGGCAATAACGACTTGCGTCGGATCCGGGCAACATCAGGAGGCGGCCTTTGACCACTGACAGACAATCTGGGGCTGTGGTGAATTCGGGATTTGCGATGACGGATCCCTACCGCTTCGCAGGCAACATGGCCCGTCTGGTGACTGAGGCCGGCAAGGCCGCCACAGCCTACATCCAGCCGCAGATCGGCACACTTGGACCGCTGGCGCAGGCTGACAATGTCACACCGGCTCTACATATCTTCGCACAGGTACAACGGGCTTTGGTGGCTCAGCCGGGGACCCTCATCGAAGCGCAATCCAAACTCTGGCAGGCTTACCTCGATCTCTGGAATACGTCGGTGCGCCAGACGCTGGGCATGGGTGGTGATGAATCCGCTCCGTCCACTCCCAAGGACGCCCGCTTCAAGGATCCCGCCTGGACCGAGCATCAGTTCTTCGATGCCATGCGGCAGTGCTATCTCATCACCTCGCATTGGGCCGAGCAGCGACGAGCCGGGTTACGCTCCACTACTCTATCGTGACGGCGTACCGTAGCTTCTTGACTACGAGCCAGGTCC
>NZ_JBVVAK010000048.1:0-12803 GCF_055792825.1 Microvirga sp. GN3 | reverse complement strand
GGTCGAGGCCACAGAGGGGCTCGACCCGGAAGCCCAGCGCAAGGCCCGCTTTTATACCAAGCAGATCATCAACGCGCTGGCGCCCTCAAACTGGATCTTCACCAATCCCGAACTCCTGCGCGAGACCTTCGCCTCGGACGGCGAGAACCTTGTGCGCGGCATGCAGCTGCTGGCCGAGGACATCGAGCGCGGGGGCGGGCAGCTCAAGATCCGTCAGACCGATCCGACCCAGTTCGAAGTCGGGCGCAACCTGGCGATCACCCCGGGCAAGGTGGTTTATCAGAATGCCCTCATGCAGCTGATCCAGTATGCCCCCACGACCGAAAAGGTGCTCAAACGGCCATTGCTGATTGTGCCGCCCTGGATCAACAAGTTCTACATTCTGGACCTCAATCCCGAGAAGAGCTTCATCCGCTGGGCGGTGGATCAGGGGCACAGCGTCTTCATCATCTCCTGGATCAACCCGGATGAGAGCCTCGCGGCCAAGTCGTTCGAGGACTACATGCGCGAGGGCATCCTCGAGGCTTTGGACGCGGTCGAGCAGGCCACAGGCGAGACGGCCGTGAACGCCATCGGCTATTGCGTCGGCGGGACCTTGCTCTCGGCGACGCTCGCCTACATGGCGGCAATGAATGATACCCGCATCAAGAGTGCGACGTTCTTCACCACGCAGGTCGACTTCAAGCAGGCCGGCGACCTGAAGGTGTTCTCGGACGAGGGTCAGATCCGGGCGATCGAGCGCGACATGAGCCAGTGCGGCTATCTCGACAGCAGCAAGATGGCCACGGTCTTCAACCTGCTGCGCTCCAACGATCTGATCTGGCCCTACGTCGTCAACGTGTACCAGAAGGGGCAGGAGCCGCTGCCGTTCGACCTGCTGTACTGGAATTCGGACGCGACCCGGATGCCGGCCGCTAATCACAGCTTCTATCTGCGGCGCTGTTATCTGCAGAACGATCTGGCGGAGGGCCGGATGGAGTTTAGCGGCACCCAACTCGATCTCTCGGCCATCACGATCCCGATCTATCATCTCGCCGCGCGCGAGGATCACATCGCACCACCGCAGTCGGTGTTTGTGGGGGCAGGGCGCCTGGGCGGCCCAGTAACCTTCGTGCTGGCGGGCTCCGGGCACATCGCCGGCGTCATCAACCCGCCGTCTCGTGGGCGCTATCAGTACTGGACCGGTGGGGCACCGGAGGGATCACTCGAGACATGGCTCGATCAGGCGGAGGAGCATCCAGGATCCTGGTGGCCGCATTGGCAGGCTTGGATCGAGGCGCAGGACCGCAGGCGGCTCAAAGCACGGGTAATCGGCACGGGCAAGCTCACGCCGATCGAAGATGCGCCCGGCCGCTACGTGCGGGCACCATAAAGCAATCTCTGAGCAACACCATAAAAGAGGATCCCATCAGCGACTGCCTCGGTAGAGAGCAATACGCATTGGACGGATTGGCTTGGCTGGCACCTCGTCATCTCATCAGGAACCGCTCGGCTGGGCAGTGGGTGACAAAAGCAGCTTTGCTCCAAGCGAATACTGATCATGCGTTGCGCGCATAGACCCATCGAAGAAATTTCATTTCAAGATTTGTTCTGATTTGATAATGCCGTTGCGACGAGCCGCGTCTCTACCCTGCGGCGTCGTTCCCTTCAGAGGGAGATGTCCTCTGCACCTCCGGTCGCTGGCAACAGCGGCCT
The DNA here is from genome assembly GCF_055792825.1 of Microvirga sp. GN3. Lineage (NCBI taxonomy): Bacteria > Pseudomonadati > Pseudomonadota > Alphaproteobacteria > Hyphomicrobiales > Methylobacteriaceae > Microvirga > Microvirga sp. GN3. The sequence goes on along the minus strand of NZ_JBVVAK010000048.1, from coordinate 11,108 downwards.
TTTTCTTGAGTGCAGGATTAGCGCCAAGGGATCATCATGGCGGGCAAGACGATCACTCGGGCCGCTCTGGCCGAAGCCGTTGCTGCCAAAGTCGGCCTCTCCCAGGCAGAGTCGGCCAACTTAGTCGGGCAGGTTCTTGAGGAGATGAGCACGGTTCTCGCAGCGGGCGAGAGCGTGAAGCTGTCAGGCTTTGGCGTTTTCACCGTCCGCCACAAGAATGAGCGCGTCGGCCGCAATTGGGATCTCTTGGTCATCCCGAGCCTGTGTTTGTGCAGGGACGGTGCCGCACTCTCTTCCCTGGCTCGTCCTCACACCCTAGCTTGGGGGAGCTGGCTCAACCAGCATCACTCGTTGTGGAAGGCTGACATCGATGAGCACCCCTCGTGTCTTTCTGCTCGCCTCCGCCTTGGCCCGGCTGATTGAGAAGGAGAGGGGAGGCCACCATGTCCGGCAGGGCTTCTTCCCGGATCGGGCAGGCCGGAGCGCCCACGTGGAGGTGGCAGGCGATGTCGGTCATCTCATCCTCGTCTCCCATTCCTCAGCCAGCCCGCTCGAGGAGCCCGCTGCGATTTCCCGTCCGCAGGCCGAGGCGCTGCTCGACCTGACCGCCGGACGGACTGAGCATTTGAGCCTCAGCGTGACCATCGGCTCTCACACAGCCATCATTCAGCGGTTCATCGCCCCGGCGCCGCTCGATCTGATCAGCCTTGCGTTCCAGCACGATAAGACAGCCCGGAAATTCCAGCCGCCGGCGTGGTTCGGGCCCGAGGTCACCGAGGATCCCGGCTACCGACCCCGCTCCCTGGCTCTCGCCGGCCTGCCGTCCACTCCGGAGGTGGAGGTCACGGATGCGGCGCTCAACAGCCTGCTCGATGCCCTGGAGGACCGTGCTGGCGAGCCCCAGCCGCAACCAACCCGGGTGGCGCGTGCGCCTGAGACATCCGAGCCCGCTTTGGATCCTGAGGCTGAACAGGAACTCGATCGGCTCAACATTGAGGACAGCGTGATTCGAGAACTCGCCCGTTCGTTGCAGCCGCAGGGGCACTGAGCCTTCACGCGAGATGATTGAGTTCGCATCGGAGGGGCCCCCGCAGGCACGCGGCTGGCAACAATAACCGTCGACCCAACCCGTGGTTTTCGCCCCGAAGGTAGATTGATCAAGCTGGGGATGCCTGTGTGGGATGCAATAGCGCTGTGATGCTTTGGCGCCATAGTAGTTGTCGCATGTCACGGCATTGCAGTACTGCACCGGGCTCTGTCGCGAATTTTCGATGCCGACAGAAAGAGGGCTATGCCGCCCTCAGGCCTCACGCAGCTAGTCTGTTGAATTGCTCGCCGAGAGATTGCGGCCGATTACAGGCATACTTCGCCTGCTGTTTGCGCATCGTGTGCACCATCTCGATGCTGCTCAGGATCGCCCGCGCAGTGGTCGTGGATTCGAACCCGAGCATGGGCCAGATCCGCTGCTTGACCGCACGATGATCCTGCTCGATGCGATTATTCAGGTAGCGGCCCCGCCGGTCCTGATCGGTTTCAACTTGCGTCCCGAGCTGTCACCCAGACGGTCTGTCGTATCACATGACAGATTGCTTCTCGGTTCGTCTGACTGCCATCAATCACGATCCGCTTGGGCTGGCCGTGGCGCTTGAGAGCTTTGCGCAGGGAGCGCTTGGCAGCGGTCACTTTGCGCCGCTCACTGAACCAGAACTCGACCGTGTCGCCGTTGTTGTCGATGGCGCGCTAGAGATACCGCCCCTGTTCACGAACGTTGATATAGGTTCCACCGACCTGTCTTTCGCCGCTGACCGGCCGCTTGCGTCGATTGAACTGCTCCGGCAGGAGCGGCGCATAGTCGACGGTCCAGCGAGGGACAGTAGTATGGTCGACCGCGATCCCGCGCTCGGCCATCTCCTCCAAATGAACGGAGGCTCAACCTGACCTCAATTCACGGGTCGGTATGTGCGGCATTATCCTTCGTTTTGCCTCAGGTAGTTGCGCATGTTTCGCGTGCTTGGCAGTTGTCCATCTCCCACAGCACAAGACTTCCGTAACATTATTCAACCATGCTCTAGGACAATTTGCCATAAGGGACAATCTTCTCAGGTTTCGTCAGAGCTGGTAACAGTATGGATGGGGGCACGACCATGAAAACCTACGAGCTTGAGAAGCAGCGCAAGCTGGATGGCCTTCAGGCCCAGCGGGCGCGGCATGAAAAGGCAATCTGCATCACCCTCACGATCGTCGTGATCGTAGCTGGGGTGACGATTGCCTGGTTCATCAATTATCTCTTCGGTCAGTCGACATAAGTAACCAATAACTCTGCAGGGGCCATTATGAACTTCCATGCTCACCAGCTTCATCTCGCACGCCTGTGCAACGAGACGCTCGACCAGCCTCTGAGCGAGGCCGAGCGCGAGGGGATGATCGCCGCGGCCGCCCGGAAGCTGGAGGAGTTGTTCGACATCCTGCGCATCGATCATCAGAACGACCACAACACCCGGGAGACGCCTCAGCGCGTCGCCAAGATGTATGTCGAGGAACTCCTGGAGGGCCGCTATACCGCCCCGCCCAAGATCACTGAGTTCGACAACGCGCAAGACTACGACCAACTGATTGTCACAGGTCCACTTGAGGTGCGCTCCATGTGTGCGCATCACATGATGCCGATCTATGGCGCGGCTTACATCGGCATTGTGCCAGTTGCTGACAGCAAGATCATCGGCTTGTCCAAGTACGACCGCATTGTCGCGTACTTCGCCGCCCGGCTGCAGATTCAGGAGGAACTGGTCAAGCAGATCGGCCAGTACATCATGGACATGACCGCACCGCGGGGGCTGGCGGTGCGCATCAGCGCCGTGCACATGTGCAAGACCCAACGTGGCGTGCGCGCCAGCCACCGCAGCCGCATGGTCAACACCTACTACTGGGGCGAGATGGCCGATAGTGCTGACCTCAAGCGGGAGTTCCTGCAGGAATGTACCGCCCTCGATCGGGCATGATCGGCATAGGCCTAACGCACCTGAGTGGCTCAGCCCACCCCTTCACTTGAGGCATTTCGATCATGCGCGCACCTTCGGATCGCCTCCGTTATGCTATCAGTTTTGAACTCGGCGGCCTTGCTCTTGTGTCCCCGCTTGGCGCATGGGCCTTCAGTATGCCGGTGGCGGACATCACTGTAGTGAGGATTGCCTGTGCGAGCATCGCAACTCTGTGGACATACCTCTATAATTTAGCATTCGATTCCATCCTGCAGCGCACCACCGGCGCAATTGACAAGAGCATCCCCGTTCGGGTTCTGCACGCGGTCCTGTTTGAGATCGGGCTGTTGGCCATGCTGACGCCGCTCATGGCCTGGTATCTCGGCATCAGCCTGGTCCACGCCTTTCTCATGGACGTGGCGTTCGCCCTCGTCTTCATCCTGTACGCACTCGTGTTCACTTGGATCTATGATCGTGTTTTTCCTGGACCTGCGGCGCAACAATCGGCGAGGCCTCAGCCAAGTTCTCCGGGGAATGCGCCAAGTTGGAGCGCAGAACGGATGAAGGCATGGCCCGCCTGAGAAGCCATGACGGGGTTCACGCCATTGGACAGGCCGATAGGGCACTAGGCTGCGAGGCTGGCTTCGCTCGCAGCTTCACCACGATAGATGCAGCCTTCCGTCGAGCCGGGCATCCCGCGCTTGAGCTCGACCTCTTCGAGGTTGGGAAACCGAGCCGTCACGAGTCTCCAGATATAGGGGGTGACGTTCTCGAGCGAGGCGATGCCGATCTCAGGGTTGAGATCGAGATTGCCGTGATCGAGGCCCGATCCGTGCTCGCCCTTGATTTCCTTGATGTAGTTCTCGACGTTGTAGAGATTGACCGGCCAGCCATTGACCTCGTTGATGGCGCCGCCGAAGGTGAGCTTGACGATAAAGGTGGGCCATGCAGCCCGGAATAGGGAGCTATTGAGTGCGCAGCCTCGAACGTAAACTCGCAATATGTCTTCATTGATCGTGCCCCTGACCGTTATTTTCTTTCGCGGGAACAGAGTTCTGAACACCATAGATCCTGAGTTGGACATTTCCTATCCCGTCGCACTCGCTGCGGCCATAGGGAGTTGCCGGTCTGGTCGGCGCCGTGTGCAGGCTCAGAGAGGTTGCCCGGCTTGCAGCTCACATCACATCGTCACCCTTCGTTTAGCCTGACAGTGCCGACAACGCTGGATCCAGCGAATAGACCAGTTCATGGGCCGGCTTAGGACGTCCGAAGTAGTAGCCCTGGGCCTCGGTGTAGCCCGCCGTCTGGACCTGGAGGAGTTGCTCCTTTGTCTCGATGCCCTCAGCAACAGTGGACATGCCAAGGCCAGCGCCAAGACTTGCGATCGATCGTACAATCGTCATCGCATCACGTCGTGATAAGAGATCCCGCACAAAGGACCGGTCGACCTTGATCCGGTCGAATGGAAAACTGCGGAGATAGCTGAGCGATGAATAACCTATGCCAAAATCATCAATGGCAATCCGCACCCCGAGCCGGCGCAGCTCATGCAGAGCCGCCATCGTCGCTTCGGTCTCATCGAGCAGGGACGTTTCGGTGAGCTCCAGTTCAAGCCGCCCTGGAGCAAGCCCCGTGCTCTCCAGCGCGTTGCGCACGCTTTGCACAAGGGTTCCGTTGCGGAACTGAACAGGCGAAACATTGACGGCAACCTTGATGTCCCGCGGCCATTGGACCGCTTCAGCGCAAGCCATTTGGATGACCCACTCGCCCAGCGGTGCAATCAAGCCAATGTCCTCGGCGATCGGAATGTACTCTGCCGGCGAGACCTTGCCCCATTTGGGGTGGCGCCAGCGAAGAAGAGCCTCGAAGCCGTTGATCTCATTGAGCTGGATATCAACCTGGGGCTGGAAGAACAGCTCGAACTCGTCGTTTGCCAGAGCCGTGCGCAAGTCGATCTCAAGCGACCGGCGTGCATCCAATTGCGCTTCCATGCTCGGTTCGAAGGAGCAAAACAGGCCGCGCCCCTGGGATTTCGCCGCGTAGAGGGCGAGGTCTGCCCGCTTCAACATCTGGTCGGGCGAGACAATGCCTGCCTCAACTGCAGCGATGCCGATGCTGACCCCAATGACGATCTCACGCTCGTCAACAGAGTAGGGAGCGCTCAGCCGCTCCACAATGCGCCTCGCAAGTACAGTACTGGTGTCGAGCCCGGCCTTAGTCTCCAGCAGGAGACCGAACTCGTCGCCACCAAGACGAGCGACGATGTCGCCATCGCGTAGGCAATTCCGCAGGCGATCAGCGACGATTTTCAAAAGCGCATCGCCGATCTCATGACCTAAGGTATCGTTGACGCTCTTGAACCGATCAAGATCCAAGCACAGGACAGCAAATCGAAGGCCCTCTTGCCACCACCTGCCGAGATGCGTCTCCAGTTGCTCCTGGAAAAGCACGCGGTTCGCCAGCCCAGTCAGTGCATCGTGTCTGGCGGCATGGGTGAGATGACCGGTGAGAGCATGGAGGTCCTTATGGGCTCGTTCCAGCAATTGATGATGCCTGCTGAAGAGGCCAATCAGAATCAGTCCAAGCAGGATCAGACCGACAGATAGCCCCGAGAAGATCCAGTACAGGCGATTGAGCTCGTGCTGATCCTGGGCGATCCTCTCGCCGCCCCGGATCTGGGCGTAGGATGCGAGTTGCAGCAACCGTGACTCCAGCGGCTCCAAGAGCTGAAGCGCCTGCTGAACCGAGCCAGGGCGTTCAAGGTCTGCGATGAGAGGCTGCAATAACACCAAGGCATCGGCGAGACGGTGGAGCGTTGCCAGCTGATCAGCATCGTCCTGAATGATGCTTTGGAAACGGCCCTCGATGAGGAGCTTTGCCCGGCTGAGAAGGATCTCGAAGCGGAGTTCAACTTCGTCCTTGTCGACGCCACGACCCGGGACATTGAAAGCATCCAACCGACGCTCGACGCGCATGAACTCTGCAACCGCTTGGCTGGCCTGCCAAGCCGGATTATAATGTGTAATATCTCCCAGGACCTTCTGACGTTCTGTCACCAGCACCGCAATGTAGGCGCTCGCCAGGAGGAAGCAGACGGTAACGGCACCAAAAATCACTTTGAGCGTGCGCAGTGACACAGACACATCCTTAGGCGATTAGGTGCTGATCCTATCTCACGGATCATGACAGAATCCTGTTAAGTATCTGTGGATGGGGAAAACTCTGATGCTAAGAGCGCATGCCCTGAGCGCAAATTTAGATCATGCCGCCATCGGTGACGATATCGGATGTCAGTCCGGCGCGCAGGGCTTTTGCGGTCTGCGCGAGACCTGCATCTTGACGCTGGCGCGGGTGCGGACTGTCAATGCGATGCTCGGCGACGATCCGTCCAGGGGATCCTGAGAGAACGATGACCCGATCCGCCAAATAGGTCGCTTCATCGATGTCGTGCGTCACGAATAGGATCGTCTTACCCGTCTTCTGCCAGATGCGGATGAGCTCGTCCTGGAGGCTCTCGCGGGTAATCGCATCGAGAGCCGAGAATGGCTCGTCCATGAGTAGAACCTCGGGCTGGACCGCAAGGGCCCGTGCCAGGGAAACCCGCTGGCGTTGCCCGCCCGACAGCTCATGCGGCCAGCGCTGCGCCAGATGGCCCAAACCGACGAATTTGAGCGCGTCTTTAGCCTTGGTCCGGCGCTCACGGCGGGGCGTATGGGGATGCTCCAGCCCGAAGGCGACATTGGCGATCACACGGCGCCAGGGCAGCAGACGGGAGTCCTGAAACACGAAGGCCACAGGCCGGCGCTGCGGATTCTTCGCGATAACCCGCGCCGTGCCGGCATTGGGACGCGCAAGTCCTGTCAGCACGCGGAGCAGGGTGGACTTGCCGACACCGGAAGGGCCGACGATGGCGAGGAACTCGCCGCGGCGCACATCCAACGAGAGGCGGTCCAACACGGTGGTCTTGTGGCCATCTCTCTCGAAGGCGAGCGAGAGGTCCCGGATTTCGATCACGCTTTCCATCGCAACAGCCATCCTTGCAGGGCCACGAAAGCCGTGTCGAAGAGCCCATACAGGGCTGCCATGGTCAGCATATACACCACGACCACATCGGTCGCGAGAAGGCTGGACGCCTGCATCATGCGCTGCCCCAATCCGCTCACGCCAAAGATTTCAGCCGCTACAACGGCCATCCAGGCTTGTCCCAGAGCGGTGCGCAGACCGACTAAAATGCCAGGAGCGGCTGCTGGGAGCAGGATCTTCTGCAGGCGCCGCAAGCCAGAATGGAACCCGAAAGCCTCTGCCACCTCTACAAGATCGCGGTCTACCGTGCGCACAGCGCCATGAGCCGCAAAGTAGACGATCCAGAACACCCCGACCGCAATGATGAACACGGCCGCCGGCGTACTGACGCCGAACCAGATGATGGCGAACGGAACCCAGGCAAGACCCGGGATCGGACGCAGCACCCGCACAATCCAGGCCGTAAAGCCTTCCGCGCTTCGGTACATGCCGGTGACGATGCCGAGAGCGACTCCAAGTCCAGCGCCGACGCTCAAGCCCGTGATGTAGTGGCTGAGACTGCTGGTCACAGCGGTCAACCAGGCACCACTTATGACTTCCTTCAGAAAGGCGGTCGGGATCGCGCTGGGACCGGGCAGCATCGCCGCATTGACGAGGCCCAGACGCGGAACGGCCTCCCACAACCCGAGAAAGATGAGGAGGCCGAGGCACGAAAGCAGGAGAAGGCGCATAAACGATCAGTTGCTCTTGGTGGCGCGCTCGTAGAAGCGTGGTTCGAACAGGCCTTCGAACGGCAGCTCCTTGCCGAGAGAGCCCAGCTTGACCTGATAAGCCTGCATGAGGCGCGACGACTCGACGATCGTGCGGGGATCGATCTGGAACTTGGTCGCCGGTGAGGAGAGCGCCTTGCGGATCGTTTCGCTGTCCACGATCCCCTTGCCGAGAGCAGCTTCCAGCGGCGGGACAGCACGATCAGGAGTTTTCGCAAGGAGATTTGCGGCCTTCACGAGTCCGCTCACCAAAGTCTGAACGGCGTCTGGGTTCCTCTCAAGGAGTGCTCCTGACACGGCGACGACCGTTCCAGGCTGGCCGGGGAACATCTCATCGCCCAATGCTACCAGCTTAATGCCGGGATTGCGTCCCTGCACGATGGTCACGGCCGGCTCGCGGATGGTCGCGCCCTCGACCGCTCCGGCCAGAATGGCCTGCTGCGTTGCGTCGATGCCCATGGGCACGATCTCGACATCGGCCTTATCCGCCTTGGCCTGCTCCCACAGCCAGTACTGCAGGGTGGTGTTCGGGACTGAGCCTGCCGGCTGGGTTGCAAGTCGTGCTGGCTTGCCCTCCGCGGCGCGGTAGTTCTTGAACGCCCCAGCATGAGACGTGCCCGAGGTGAAGTATTTGGCGAGTTTCGGAGAGGCCACGAACACGTTCTCAGCTGTTGCCGTTGCGGCAACGACGCGCACATCGATACCCTTAGACCGAGCAACCGCCAGCGGCGCCACACCGGCCACGTAGATGTCGATGGTGCCCGAGGCGAGGGCCTGGATCATATTGGGGCCGGACTCGAACGTGGTGACGGTGAGATCGAGGCCGCCCTGCTTCAGCCAGCCTTCGTTCTGCGCCACGAACAATGGGGCCGTTCCAATGATCGGGATGACGCCGACCCGTGCAGTGACCGATGCCTTCTGCGCGAGGGCTTGCGGACTGATGATCATCGCAGTTGCAAGCACCCCGGCACAGGCGAGGAAAATGCGCCGCTTCATTGAGTTCGCCCCGCTTTTCGAGACACGCAATTTGCCAGCGTCATCGGCAAACTCGTGGTTAGTCCATGGTGCCGAGTAGGGCATTGGGGTCTCCATATCCGGATGCATCGTGTTGCCTGTAAAACCGATTGCTCTCGGCTTCGGCTGCTTTAATTGGGTGCCGAAGTTGTTCTTTAAAAAGAACAAAGTCAAGTCGAATGGGTTGGCTGGTTACCCAAAGCGGCAGCCGAGATCGCCGCTATGAAGGTCGATTGCCAACCGAAGGAGAAAGAAATTCTTCTAAGCCGCCGGAAAGTAGAATAATCCGCTACAGGGAACTGTCCTATAGAAAGAGCATTTTTCCTTGCACCGCCAATGAGCTATAGCCTGATCCAGCTGGCGCCCGGCGCCTATGATCTCCTCTTTGACGACACCATCGTCGCCAGCATGGTCAGGAGCGGCCTGCGCCAGCCCGACACCTGGACCGCCGAGCTGCTCGAGGAGCTGCCGCGCAGCCAGCGGCCCTGGCCCTTCTGGGATATCGAGCACAGCTTTCCGTCGCTAGAAGAGCTGTGCGCCTGGCTCGGTCAGCCGCCGGTGAAGACCAACAACCGGCACACCGCCTCGCAGGGGGCGTGAGGAAGAAGCGCCCCGGCCGAGGCGCTGTCTGAAAACCGCGACCGGGGCGCTGGTGTGCCATGGGAGTGAGCACACTTTGGATGTAGGCCATCCTGAACCCTTGGCAATGCTGCTTTCGGCGGCCGACGGATCAGCCACATTGGGCCGGCTGTGTGTTCCTCCGGCTACAGACATCAGTGCCGGAATTGGTCACATACCGCGGGCCGAGCGGCGAGATTGATTGCCGTTACCTCTGCCCCTTTGCCAGAACCAGCTGCCTTTATTGAAGGTGTTCAACATATCGCAAACACAGGTCGCAGCGTCTGATCACTCTCCCGCTGCCCCAACATTCACGCAGGCGGCCGTGCGGTTTACCATCGCGTTTGCTGCCCTGATCGGCCTGAGCCTGCTGCTGGCCGGGCTTTGAGGCCGCATGTTTCAGCCCCTGTGCCCATTCTCCGATACAGCCAAAGCGCCGATCATCGGACATTCTGGCTCCTGTCTTTGAAGGAACGGCTGGGGGCCGATCCTTCCTGGCAGGGAAGCGCCTCAGCCATGCACGGGGCGCTTCTCTTTGCCGAGGCAGGCAAGGCGTCATCATAGACTCGGAGTAGGTTGAGAAGTTGCGGGGGGAGGGCAGATCGACGCCGCAAGGCGAGGCTCCCCTGTGATTCACCGGCCCAGTCCCCATAGCAGAGTCGCTCCCAGTCCAAAGTCATTGTTCAGATGAAGCGTCAACAAACGTCCTTTTCAGTCGAAATTAAGAAGTCCCGCACCCAAGGCCAGCGTCACCGGCATCGTCAGGTTAACAGAAGGGTGACGGGCTGCTGGCATAGGCAAGGGCATGAAACTGACCCGTCATCCTCGCTACGCCCGCCACCGCTTCCCGAGTGAAGTGATCAGCTACGCGATTTGGCTCTATTTCCGGTTCCCCCTGAGCCTGCGCATGGTCGAGGAGATGCTCGCGGCCAGAGGCATCGAGGTCAGCCACGAAACCGTGCGGCAGTGGGCGAGGAAATTCGGGCAGGGCTTCGCCAACCAAATCCGGCGACGTCTGCCCGCGCCCGGGGACAAGTGGCACTTAGACGAGGTTGTTATCAGCATCGCTGGCCGGAAGCATTGGCTCTGGCGAGCCGTCGATCAGCATGGGGGTCGTTCTCGATATCCTAGTTCAGAGCCGCCGCAATGCAAAAGCCGCCAAGCGCTTGCTGCGCAAGTTGCTCAGGAAGCAGGGCATCGCACCGCGGGTGATGATCACGGACAAGCTGGCCAGCTACGGCGCAGCCAAACGAGAGATCATGCCGGCTGTGGAGCATCGCCAGCACCGAGGCCTGAACAATCGCGCGGAGAACTCGCATCAGCCGACCCGACGACGCGAGCGCATCATGAAGCGGTTCAAGTCAGCCGGACAGGCCCAGCGTTTCCTCTCAGTCCATGATCAGGTAGCAAACCTCTTCCGCCGGCCCAGCAACACCAACGCCGCTGATCATCGCCGTGCCCGCGCTTGGGCCTTTGCAACTTGGATCGAGGTGACTGGCCATGCTGTGAGCGTCTGACCGGCTGATCCTATGGGGCTCCGCGACGTCAGCCCGTTAACCTGACGATGCCCCTTGGCGGCCCTGCGGCTGAGCGCCAACAAATCTTCAGCCGATCTGTGAGCCGGCGGGCCGCAGAAGCTCATCAAACGCAACGCCCGCTTGAGAGGCGGGCGAGGGCGGTTGCTGCAGTGCAGCTGATGTCAGGC
>NZ_JBVVAK010000047.1:0-57838 GCF_055792825.1 Microvirga sp. GN3 | reverse complement strand
AGATCTGGTTCGCCCGCAACTATCGCACCCGTGTCGCCAACACGCTTCTGCTCGACAATGCGCTCGCCACCATGGGTGCCGGCCTGCCCTCGGCCATGATGGCGGCCCTGCTCTACCCCGAACGCCGCGTTCTCGCGGTCTGTGGCGACGGTGGGTTCATGATGAACTCCCAGGAGCTGGAAACGGCGGCGCGTCTTAAACTCAACCTGGTGGCGCTGATCCTGCAGGACAACGCCTATGGGATGATCCGCTGGAAGCAGGCCGTGGACGGGTATTCTGACTTTGGCCTGACCTTCGGCAATCCCGACTTCGTGACCTACGCCAAGGCCTATGGCGTCAAGGGCAGCCGGGTGGAAGGCCCCGATGATCTCGCGCCGACGCTGGAGGCCGCCTTTGCTAGCGGAGGCATTCATCTTGTCGCCGTGCCGGTGGATTACTCGGAGAACATACGGGTCCTTGTCGAAGAATTGCGTGATCGTGCCCAGACGAGTGAAGGTCAGAATGATTGAAGCCGTCCAGGCGTTCGATCAGGCACCGATCACCCGACTCGACGGTGATGATGAGGCAATCGCGCTCGATGATGGCGCCTCTCATGCCCGCTGCCATCAGGCATCCGGCGAGCGAAGGTCCTCCCTATCCGGTGCCGACGACGATGGCATCGGAAGATCGGGTCATGGCGCAAGCCCTATGTTATGTGCCGGACCGAGGAACGCAGTGGTGTCATCCAGCGGGCGACGAGCCGGATCGTTCATTCCCTTGCATGGACTTTAAGACCGCAACGGATGGTACAGTCGTTTGGTTTGTTCTTGGGCCTGTTTTGTCGCCCATGGCGGCGGCAAGATCGCCGCATGCCTGATCCCACCCTGAGGACAAGACCATGCGGATGATCCCACGAACGAGCTTCATCGGCGCCGCTGCCATCACCCTCGCCCTCGCGAGCACGACCGCGTCCGCCCACGGGCCCGAGCACAGCACGGCGGCTGCGGTGTCGCAGACCGCTGACGCGCCGACCTTCGGCGAGACGGTGAGGCCGGTCTTCGAGCGCGCCATCCCGCACATCCCGGGCAAGCGCCTGATCGCCCTCGAGGTGACCTACACCCCGGGCGGCAAGTCGCCGGCCCATTACCACTCCAACTCCGCCTTCATCTATGCGCATGTGCTCTCCGGCGCCATCCGCAGCCAGGTCAATGACGAGCCCGCCAAGGTCTACCGGGCCGGCGAGGGCTGGTACGAGGATCCGGGCGCGCACCACCGGGTGAGCGAGAACGCCAGCGCCCACGACCCGGCCCAGCTGCTCGCCGTCTTCATCATCGACCGCCAGGACCATTTCCTGGTCATCCCGGACCGCCAGCAGGGATCGGCACGATGACCCAGCGGATGAACTATGCCGCCGCCGCCCCGGGCGGCATGAAGGCCCTCGGCGCCGTCTATGGCTATGTCGCCCAGAGCGGCTTGCCGGCCGCCCTGATCGAACTGGTGTATCTGCGCATCTCGCAGCTCAATGGCTGCGCCTATTGCATCGACATGCACAGCCGCGACCTGCTCCAGGCGGGCCTGCCGGTCGACAAGCTCGTGCTCGTCCCGGCCTGGGACGAGGCCGGAGCTCTGTTCAGCGACCGCGAAAAGGCGGCGCTGCAATGGGCCGAGACGGTCACCCGGGTCAGCGACACGCAGGTGCCGGAGGCGGCCTATGCCGCGGCCCGCGCGGCGTTCAGCGAGAAGGAGCTGGCCGACCTGACGATCGCCATCGGCCTGATGAACGCCTACAACCGCCTGGCAATCAGCTTCCGCGTGCCGCCGCTCGCCGCAGCCTCCGCCGCAGCCGCGTGAGTTCCGCCCGAGCGCACGGATATCGAGTGAAGGATTTCGGCTGTCCGGCCGCCTGCGCGACCGGGAAGCTTGAGCAGGGAATATGCCTTCGCGTGGCACCGGAGAAGAATATGAAAAGCGATGGTCCTCAATCGGACGACGCCATGATGGCACTGGTGCAACGTTCTTGTTGCACCACATGCCTACGGTTTGTGGCGATGGCGGCTTGATGATAAGCTCACAGAAGTTGGAAATGGCGCTTCTCAAGCTGAATTTGGTCGTCCCGATCCTGGAGACCCGGCATGCGACATGATCCACTGGAAAGAGGCGGCAGACCAGTTTGCAGACTGGAGACTGACCTTCGCAATCCGGTTTCAAGTATGCCGACGCCTATGGCACCAAAGGGTGGTGTGTAGCAGCCTTGGAGGATCTCACGCCCAAGAGTGGCCGGCATCAATGCAGGCGGCACTCACCTCGTCTCGGAGCCAGTCGACTAGAGAGAATGCACGCGTTCTGATTGAGGAACTCGGCACGGTATGGGCCGATAGCGGTGCAATCCCTTAGTTGATCGGGGGTGTCATCGCACTAGCACGTTTGCTGCGTCTTCATGATGAGTTCGGACGACAAGAGGAGAACTGGTCATGCTCAGCGACCGGGACCGGATTTTCACCAACCTCTATGGGTTTCACGATTGGCGGCTCGCCAGTGCACAGTTGCGCGGAGACTGGGATGGGACACCACTTCTGCTTTCGCAGGGACGGGACTGGATTGTCAATGAGATCAAGGAGTCAGGGCTTCGCGGACGGGGCGGCGCGGGATTTGCAACGGGACTGAAATGGTCCTTCATGCCGAAGCCATCCGATCATCTGCCCAGCTATCTTGTCGTCAATGCCGACGAGTCCGAACCTGGAACCTGTAAGGACCGTGAAATCCTGCGCAATGATCCTCACAAACTGATAGAGGGCTGCCTGCTCGCATCGTTCGCCATCGGCGCGCATACTTGTTACATTTATATTCGAGGCGAGTTTATTGAGGAAGCCGCTCATCTGCAGCACGCCATTGACGAGGCCTACCGTGCCGGTTTGATCGGGCGAAACGCCTGTGGATCCGGGTGGGACTTCGATCTTTACCTTCATCGTGGTGCAGGCGCCTACATCGCCGGGGAAGAGACGGGCCTGCTCGAGAGCCTCGAGGGGAAAAAGGCGATGCCCCGGATGAAGCCGCCATTTCCAGCGGGGGTCGGTCTGTACGGCTGTCCGACGACGGTGAACAACGTCGAGACCATTGCAGTCGTGCCGACGATCTTGCGACGGGGAGGCGCGTGGTTTGCGGGATTTGGCCGACCGAACAACGCAGGCACCAAGATATTTTCGATTTCCGGCCATGTGAACAGGCCGTGCAATGTCGAGGAAGCCATGAGTATCCCGTTGCGCGAACTGATCGACACCTATGCGGGTGGAGTCCGCGGAGGGTGGGACAACCTTCTCGCGGTCATTCCGGGAGGTGGTTCGATGCCGCTCGTGCCGAAGAGCATATGCGATACATTGCTGATGGACTTCGACAGCCTCCGCAGCGTCAAAAGCGGTCTCGGCACCGCCGCGATCATCGTCATGGATAAGTCGACGGACCTGATTGCTGCCATCGCTCGCCTATGCGCGTTCTTCAAGCACGAAAGCTGCGGCCAGTGCACCCCCTGCCGGGAAGGAACAGGGTGGATGACGAGGGTCATGTACCGGATGGTCGAAGGCCGTGCCGATCCGAACGAGATCGACTTGCTGGAACAGGTCACGCGGCAGATGGAAGGCCATACGATTTGCGCGTTTGGAGATGCCGCCGCCTGGCCCGTGCAAGGGCTCATCCGTCACTTTCGTCCAATGATGCTTGAGCGGATTGCATCGCACCAACGTGAACATCAATCAATTCTCGCAGCGGAGTAAGTCGACTATCCACCCTGTCGGATGGCCTCAATCCAATGATGCTGAATTGACACCGAACGTTCGGAGAACGTCATGGCACCGAAATTGAACAGGGATCAGGAGTTACACGCGTACCGCGATATGCTTCTGATCCGGCGCTTCGAGGAGAAGTCCGGCCAGATGTACGGCATGGGCCTGATCGGTGGTTTCTGTCACCTCTACATCGGCCAGGAGGCTGTCGTCGTCGGCATGCAGATGGCGACGAAAGATGGCGACCAGGTGATCACCGGTTATCGCGATCACGGTCACATGCTCGCCTGCGGCATGGATGCGAAGGGTGTCATGGCCGAATTGACGGGACGCCGCGGCGGTCTGTCGAAGGGCAAGGGCGGCTCCATGCACATGTTCTCCAAGGAGAAGCATTTCTATGGCGGCCACGGCATCGTCGGCGCCCAGGTGTCGCTCGGCACCGGCATCGCGTTCGCCAACCATTATCGCGACAACGGCAATGTCTGCCTGACCTATTTCGGTGACGGCGCTGCCAACCAGGGCCAGGTCTACGAGAGCTTCAACATGGCAGCGCTCTGGAAGCTGCCGGTTGTCTATGTGATCGAGAACAACCGCTATGCCATGGGCACGGCCGTCACGCGCGCTTCCGCGCAGACCGATTTCTCGAAGCGTGGTCTGTCCTTCGGCATTCCGGGTGAGCAGGTGGACGGCATGGACGTTCGCGCGGTCTACGCCGCTGGTCGCCGCGCCATCGAGCACGCCCGCTCCGGCAAGGGCCCGTATATCCTCGAGATGCAGACTTACCGCTACCGCGGCCACTCCATGTCCGATCCGGCGAAGTATCGCACGAAGGACGAAGTGACTCGCATGCGCGAAGAGTACGATCCGATCGAGCAGGTGCGCCGTCGTCTGCTGGAGACATGGAAGCTGTCGGAGGACGAGCTGAAGGCCATCGACAGCAAGGTGCGCGAGATCGTCAACGAGGCGGCCGAGTTCGCCACGCACGATCCCGAGCCCGATCCGTCCGAGCTCTACATGGACATTCTGCTCTCGGCACCCTAGAGCATCGGACCCAAAAGTGGATTTCACTTTTGGGTCCGATGCTCCACTCCTCGAAGAGCGCATCGTTGGACGCGGATCCGGAGGTCCGCGTCAGCGAAAACCGGGTCCACTTTTCACTAGCGTGGCCTTTCGGGTCCGCACGATGCGCTAAGGGCGGCGTCTCAAGGCAAGACTTGAACTCCATTTGAATCCAACAACGCCCCTATTTCAACAAGTCGCTCACACACCTAACCTGCCATGGCGCGAGGGTCCCCCGGTCGGGAATAGGGTCGGGTATGCTGATCCGATCGAGTGATCAATGGTGCAGTTCTTTCACTCAATCTTAGACCTGTTTTGTAGCCCAGCCCGGTGGCAGGATCGCCGCCGTCACGAGACGCCATTGCTTCGTCTTCAAATCGAGGATTCCTCTTTTCATCGCTTTTCTTCTTTCCAGGATCCGTGCCTACTGGCGGTTTCGCGCGTCCATTCGAGAGCTGTCCATCTCTCCGATCGCGAACTGGATGACATCGGCATCTCCCGCTACGAAATCGATACCGCCGTATAGATCCCCGACTCGGTGAACGAGACCGAGAAGTATCGAAGGTGCTGCATGCAAATCCGCTCGCGGGATGGCTACGCGCGGAGGGGCCGAGGAACCCAAGCCGCGAGATCGTCTCAATCTCGATCGGCGAGCGCGATTGCAACATCCCTCAAGCATCAGCTATGCGCCGGTGCCATGGAGAGAAACATGTCGATAGAGCTCCTTATGATCCTGTCCCTTCTTGTTCTTCCAAGCATGGCCCGGGCGGAAATGGGCGGCAGCACGGATCGCGATCGTGTCCGGCTGGAGGTTGAGGCCATGCAGCGGGATGGCCGCTGGGAGCATGCCATTGCGGCAGGTCGCGCCAACAAGGAAGCCTTCGAGGCGCTGCGCCAGACCCAAGATCGGATTCGGCTGCCCGCAACCAGATACACGGCGCCGACATCAGCCCGTTAGCTCGGGAATTCGCGCGGGCTCGTGCAGAACCGCACCGCGGGCCAAAGCACGGCCCGGTGCAGTCCAGATCCGCGGCCATGTCGAGAACGGCGAGGTTCGCCACCAGGTCGCGCCCAAGGCCGAGCGGAGAATTTGACCTCCTTGCTCAAACCGGAGCGGCTGCCTCTGGCGGCAGACTGGAGCCGGATCCCATGGTCTGATCACAGACGAACCTCAGGACATCTGTGCTCACCGACTGGGATTCCCTCTCCGGTCTGACGATACAGGCGCAGCTTGCTCGGCGGACGGCCCCTCTCCCGCAAGCAACTGGATTGCTATGCGTTTGGCCTGCCGGGCAGGCTCGATGCTGCGGGTCATCTGTGCAACGGCGGTCGCGCCCTCGTGCAGCAGATTTATCTCGGCCGCAATTCGCTTCGGCTCGGCAAACCGCGCCGCATGGGCGAGCTCCTCAAAATACGCCAGCGCCAGGCGTTTGTGCAGTACGGCTGCACGGAACACGGGATTGCCGGTGTCCTTATGCTCCCCTGCGGCGCTCACGAAAATGCAGCCGCGGAATCGCTCGTCACGGAACCAGGTTTCGAGGAAATCGAATGTCGCGAACAGACGCTCGACCGGATCCGTCGCACGCTGCTAGACAAAGGCCCGCATGGCGTCGCGCTCCTGCTCGTCACGACGCTCCAGAGCAGCCAGGATCAGATCCTCCTTGGTTTCGAAGTGTCGGTACAGCGTCGTCTTGGCGATCCCCGCTTCTGCGATGATCAGGTCGATACCCGCGGCGTGGTAACCGTGCTGGTTGAAAAGCCGGAGTGCAGTCTCGAGCAGGTGATCTCTGATCTCTGAACGACGCATCGGACTCTCAGAATACGTAACAGATCTGTATCTTTATCTCATCACAGCCACCTCAGAAGCAAGCGATTTTAAGGTAAGGCCTGCATTTTCGCAAAGGCGGATCGGCAATTCTGCTCTTCGTGACGCCTTCCCATTAGATACAGATCGGTATATTTTATCTCTAATAGATACAGATCTGTGTCTATTTTGGAACTGGCAGGGCGTCCTGCCTGACCCGGATCGACCAGGAGGGCCAATATGCCCTGGATAACTAAACGGACGTGCGCGTGTTACCCTGTCGCCAAGACCGACACCGCCTCCCGTGGAAACTTGGCGTGGTTCCTGCGGACGGTTGCGATCAGCCTCCTTCTGTTTTTCGCGCTCGTCGGTGTCCCACGTGCCAGTGCAGGCGAGTTCCATCAGCTCAATGCAGTCTGGATTCCGACAGCGGACGGGAGCGCTCAGCCAACAGATGCCTGGAGAGAGTTCTGCGAACGGAGCCCGGGCGAGTGTATGATCAATCCCTCCGAGCCTGCCACAATCGAGCTTGATGGGCGTGTGTGGAATTTGATCATCACGATCAACAAGCAAGTCAACACCGCCGTGTCGCCGCAGGAAGACATCAACCACTGGGGTGTGATTGACCGTTGGGACTACCCGGACGATGGCTATGGGGATTGTGAGGACTATCAGATCCTCAAGCGGCGGCTACCGGTCGAGGCGGGATTGCCGCGGCGGGCCCTTCGCATGGTTGTGGTACTCGATGAGCTGGGCGCAGGCCATGCCGTCATGGCGGTCCGGACCGACCAAGGTGACTTCATCCTCGACAACAAGCGAGATGCCGTCCTACCATGGCATCAGACCGGCTACGTGTACATCAAGAGCGAGGGTGACCGCACTTATGCCTGGATTTGGCTGAGCAACCAAGCCGTCGTCACGTCAACGGTGAGCCGGTAATCAAGGTGCCAAGGGCGGCAGATGATCCAATGAATTCTGCAACGCTAATCTCTGGCGCTTTCGATATCGTTGAATCGAGCGCGGAGCTGTTCTCGGTCTTGCGAGCTAAAGCGACCCACATGCCACGGTTACTGCACGGAAGCCGTACGCGCATCCTAACCGCCGACACCGGCGAAGGTGCCTTTTACGTCCTGCGTGACTGGGATCATCTGGTCGACTGTCTCTGCACCCGGGCCAATCTGTCGGGTCCAATGGACGACGGACCCTGGCTGACGAATACCATGACAGCCCCCGACAGCAGCAATCCGGGACAGGTGTATGCCGATGGCCCGCCTGAGGTTAGTGAGACTGCGCGATGGCATCAACTCAGCTTCGCTGCGGTCTATTCATTACAATGATATAAAGAGCGAGGGTTATGGCGAGTTTCGCAAGCTTTTTGCAGAGAAAGGAGAAAGCCTATGACTGGTGTGGCTGAGCGAGCCATCTTGGCCGGAGGATGCTTCTGGGGCATGCAGGATCTCATCCGCCGCCTCCCCGGTGTCGTCTCCACCCGCGTCGGGTACTCCGGTGGAGACGTGGCGAACGCAACCTACCGCAACCATGGCACGCACGCCGAGGCCATCGAGATCATCTTCGATCCCGAGAAAACGAGCTTCCGCGACCTGCTGGAATTCTTCTTTCAGATTCATGACCCGAGCACGAAGAACCGGCAGGGGAATGACCTCGGTCTGAGCTACCGTTCGGCGATCTTCTACACCTCGGACGAGCAGCGTCAGGTGGCCGAGGACACGATCGCCGATGTGGATGCCTCAGGCCTGTGGCCGGGCAAGGTCGTGACCGAGGTCGCTCCCGCGGGCGACTTCTGGGAGGCGGAGCCGGAACATCAGGATTATCTCGAGCGCTATCCGGGCGGCTACACCTGCCACTTCGTCCGCCCTGGCTGGAAGCTGCCGCGCCGCAGCTCTGCTGCTTAGCATTGCGAGCATTGAGCGTCGGCCCCATCCAGGAGACCTCAATAAACAAAAGGGCCCGGAGCAATCCGGGCCCTTTTATCTGTATGGCTGGAGCGATGAGCGGTCGACACCCGCATCCGCTGAATGAGCTCTTCACGAAGCACCAATCTTTGGGCGTGAAACGGCAATGCAGATCTTCAGAGAACAATCACCATCCGCGATTTTCGCAAGGCTCGGCAACTCCCGCAACATCGAGACAGTCGCTGACTAGACGTCAATAGGCACGAAGCAAATGACGATACCCGTGAATACCTTGCAGGCCCGGTCCCTGCGGATACAGCAAGGATCGCTGGCATGGGACCTAATCATATTGAAGTTAGCCATGGCGATCCAACCCAAGGCTGGTTCTGCCGCACGGCCGAGCTTCTGCAAACAGGAGCATAGGAATTGCCGCCATGCGAGTGAATAGCTATGATTTGGCGGCCATTACTCCTCCGGCCGGAAGAATAAGGGGAGGACGAAGACGTGGACCGCCTCGATGCCATGAAAGTCTTCGTCACGGCCCTTGATGAGGGCAGCCTTGCTGGCGCCAGTCGCAAGCTTCGCCGCTCGCCGGCCGCCGTCAGCCGGGCCATCGCCTTCCTGGAGGAGCATGTCGGCGCCGAACTCCTGCACCGGACGACGCGATCGATCAAGCTCAGCGAAGCGGGGGAACGCTACGCGGCCGCCTGCCGGCGCGTGCTCATCGATCTCGAGGAAGCCGACATCATGGCGGCCGGGGAGCGCTCGGCGCCGCGCGGCACGCTGACCGTGACCGCCCCGGTCTTTGCCGGTGAGACTGTGTTGGGCCCGATCCTCGATGCCTTCCTGGATGCGTACCTGGCGGTGTCGGTGCGTCTGTACCTGCTGGATCGGTTCGTGAACGTCATCGACGAGGGAATCGATGTTGCCCTGCGCATCGGGCACCTTGCCGACTCGAGCTTGGTGGCAACCCGGGTCGGCGAGGTGCGCCGGGTCGTAACGGCGTCGCCGCGCTACCTCGCGCAGAATCCCCGCATCACGGAGCCGGCGGACCTTGCCAAGCATCAGATCATCACATTTGCAGACCTTGGAATCGACTCCTGGAGCTTTCCGCCGCCAGACGGATCATCTGCTCCCCGCACGGTGCATTTTACACCGCGGCTCATCGTCAACAGTATCCGGGGAGCCATAGTCGCTGCCGTTAACGGCCGAGGTGTGACGCGCGTGCTCTCTTATCACATCCCGCAACAGGTGCGCGAAGGGGCATTAGAGATCGTTCTCAAGGACCATGAGCCACCGCCTTTTCCTGTGCATCTGATTGCGCCACAGGGACGTCTCTCGGTGCCGAAAGTACGCGCGTTCGTCGACCTTGCTCTCCCTCGGCTCCGCAATCACTTCGCGACGGCGAGCCGCGACACCGGATAATCACGCGACAGCCTTCTTGCCGCTGAGATAAGTCAGGATTCCTGCATTCCCCGCCACGCCGCCATAAATGGTAGTTGGCGACAGACTACTCTGCTCTCCACCACGGAATGCCCGGTTATGGCCGAGCTTAATGCCCGCCCAATTGAGGTGTTATGATGCGGGATCGGTCGACGGTCCACGAGATAGCCCGCCAACAACAATTCGCAGTCAAACGCCCTCACCTGCCCGCATTCTATCGCGCAATGAAAGAGTGTCTCCCGATCAGCGTCTATTCGCACCCGCATCGGACGAGGCTAATTCTGTCTCCACCAATGTTAGGTGGCCCGACGGGCGGTACCACCCTCAGCAAGGACGAAGGACCTCTACCATGAGCATCGACAGAAAAGTTGCCGTCATTACAGGCGCCTCGACGGGCATCGGCGCCATCTATGCCGATCGCCTGGCCCGGCGCGGCTACGATCTGATCCTCGTGGCGCGCAACCAGAGCCGCCTCGAGGCGCTTGCGGCCCGGCTGCGCGACGAGACCGGCCGTTCGGTCGAGATCCTGCCCGCCGACCTGAATGACAGTGCGGATCTTGCTCGGGTTGAGACGGTCCTGCGGACAAACGGCACGATCTCGATGCTCGTGAACAATGCCGGCATCGGCGGGGCGGCTCCGCTGTTGGCCTCCGATGTTGACGCGATGGACCGGATGATCCAACTGAACGTCCTGGCGCTGACCCGCCTGACCTACGCGGCCACCCCAACCTTTGCGGCGCGTGGCAGCGGCACGATCATCAACATCGCCTCGATCGTCGCCATCTCGCCGGAAACGCTGAATGGTGTCTATGGCGGCACCAAGGCCTTCGTGCTGGCCTTCAGCCAGTCCCTCCAGCACGAACTGGCTGAGAAGGGCGTACGGATCCAGGCAGTCCTGCCTGGCGCCACCGCGACGGAGTTCTGGGACATCGCCGGGCTGCCGGTGAACAATCTCCCAGCAGAAATCGTCATGTCGGCGCAGGACTTGGTCGACGCCGCGCTGGCCGGTCTGGACCAGGGTGAGACCGTCACCATCCCCTCGCTTGAGGACAAGTCCGAGTGGGACGCCTACGACGCGACCCGCCAGGCGATGGCCGGCAAGCTCTCGCGCACGAAGCCCGCCAGCCGGTACAATGTTGTGGCCGAAAAGACGGACCGCACCTCCCTGGAATCTGCTCACTATTGATGCTGCATCAACGAGCCGGGAGTTTCTGCAGGGTTATGTACTCGATGCGCTGGAAACAGCCTTTTTACATTTCTGATTGATCTGAGAGCGGACCGGGCAACCGGATCAGTCATCTCACGGCTCTGCTGATAGATAAAATAAGAAAGCCACCGATGCGTGCGGCGCTCGCGCAGCCTGCATCGGTGGCTTTCTCAGCTTGCCGTCACCATGTGTGGTGTCGCTCCGATCAGCACAACGGGCAGCTCGGCGGATTTCCGCTCAAGCCTCCAACGTGGCCAAAGGCCGGGCCAACCTTTCACGTATCAGCGCCGCAGCCTGCCGTCACTCAGTCCGATTCATTCAGGGTGAAGTGATGCTACTCAGCGGCGGGACACTACCTCCGGGGCCAGCTCTTGGCGGACCCCAGAGGCGACATCACCTAGACAAGCGCGATCGCAACGTCGATGTTCCCGCGCGTGGCCTTGGAATAAGGGCACGTCTGGTGCGCTTCATCGACGAGCACCTGCGCCGTTGCAGCATCGATGCCCGGCAGACTCACGTTGAGACGAGCCTGGAGGAAATAGGCGTCACCCGTGTGTCCGACGTCGACCTCTGCATAGACCGCGTGGTCCTCGGGAAGAGCGATCTTCCGCTTGCCGGCCGCGATGCCAATCGCGCTGAGAAAGCAGGCCGACCACCCAGCTGCAAAGAGCTGCTCCGGATTGGTACCGCTCCCCGTACTCCCGAAATGGGACAGCTTGACATCAAGACGGCCGTCGTCGCTGCGAGATGCACCGTCGCGGCCGCCGGACGTGCGGGTCTTACCTGTATAGAGCACCTTCTCAATTTTCGCCATGGTGTAGGCTCCTTTGTGACGCTGATGGTCGTGTCTTCAGCGGAGCCGATAAGTGTCCGGTCCAAGTATCCGGCATGTTTTCAGATCGACCAGAAATGTAAGCCAGCGTCGTTTTCAGGGGACCTGATACAAAATCTTACAAAAACTCCTGTATCGCCAATGGCGACAATGAAACTTGTCCGTCCTTCGATATGCTCGGACAAGCGAATCCGGAAGGATCATATCTGTATCTCGGTGTATCTAACCGGATCGTTAGTACATGATTGTTCAAAACTCCCGCTGCGGGAACACAGTGGAGACACATTGACGTCAGTTTCTGTCGCTCAGGTTCACTCAGCGGGAGGGAAATCGATGACAGAGGAAATCAATCATCTGCGGCGGTACGTTGTGGGTGCGGGAGCATTGACCATCGCGGCTACCAAACTCGGATTTTTGGGGCGCGCGCGAGCTCAATCAGGCAACCCGGTGCCGTCCCGCCCTCCAGTGGTCACGCCGGGCACGAATACGTCGTTCTCCATGCTCAAGCAGATCGACGCAGGCGTCCTGAATGTCGGTTATGCGGAAGTCGGCCCGGTCGATGGCGCTCCAGTAATCCTTCTGCACGGCTGGCCCTACGACATCCATACTTATGTGGATGTGGCGCCGCTACTCGCCAGCGCGGGTTATCGGGTAATCGTTCCCTATTTGCGTGGGTACGGCACCACACGCTTTCTGTCGGACGGCACACCCAGGAACGGCCAACAATCGGCACTCGCCGTCGATATCATCGCCCTGATGGATGCCCTTAGGATCGAGAAAGCCATCATCGCGGGCTGCGACTGGGGTGCACGAACCGCCAACATCCTGGCGGCTCTCTGGCCGGACCGGTGCAGGGCCATGGTCTCGGTGAGCGGCTATCTGATCGGCAGTATCGAAGCCAACAAGATGCCCTTGCCGCCCAAGGCTGAGCTGCAATGGTGGTATCAGTACTACTTCGTGACGGAACGCGGCCGCGCCGGATACGAAATGTACCGGCGCGACTTCGCCAAGCTGATCTGGGAGCTTGCCTCACCGAAGTGGAACTTCGACGAGGTCACGTTCAATCGCAGCGCCGCGGCATTCGAGAACCCAGATCATGTCGCGATCGCGATCCACAATTACCGCTGGCGGCTCGGGCTAGCCGACGGTGAGCGCCAATACGATCATCTGGAAATGCGGCTCGCTCAATTTCCGGTGATCAACATCCCGACGATAACCCTCGAAGGGGATGCCAATGGCGCACCCCATCCGGACCCGGCTGTTTATGCCAAGAAATTCTCTGGCAAATACGAACATCGGCTGATCACCGGCGGGGTTGGCCACAATCTGCCGCAGGAAGCACCGCAGGCTTTCGCTCAGGCGGTGGCGGACGTCGATCGCGCCTGACACGCGGACGGCAGCCGGACCAATTACGAAGCGATCCCGTCCTGGATACGGCAGACCGGCTCCAGGACAGATCGAGACATAAGCAGAGGCGGATCCGGATCCAGCAGAGTCACTACTTGAACAATCGGATCGAGCAGGACCACCGCGCCATCAAGCACCGAGTTTGACCTATGCTCGGGTAAAGTCGGTGGGACGCTATCGGCCATCTTGGGTGGGGTTGAAATGATCTACATGCTGCATAAAGGACAGGCAAAGTATACGTTCCATTCGAACCTACCGCTTCCGGAGCAGTTCGAGTTACTCGCCGCTTGAAGGGAAGCGACGTTTCGCGGGCGACGAAAGGCATTCGCCCCCAGCCCTCTCTCAGCAAATCAATGCTCTGGCTAGACGAGGATCGTATCGCTCACTTGACGACCACGAGCGGCTTTTCTTTCTCGACTAAGTATGTGGCGAGCTCTGCTGCATGGCTGCTGCCGACATTCCTCGCCGCGTGGGGCGTTCCGGCCGGAATAAACAGGGAGTCGCCGGCCTTGAGCGTGATTGGCGGCTTGTCCTCGAGCTGATACTCCAGCGCGCCCTCAAGGACATAGGCGACCTCTTCGCCCGGATGCGTGTGCATGCCGAACGCCGCTCCCGGGGCGATGTCGACGCGCACCTGGATGACCTCGCGTCCGGACTGACCGAGATCGTGCCGCAGGATCTCGGTGCGACCGATGCCTGGAGGTCGCGCCATCTGATTTCCTGACTGCTGTGCCTGCGCCAACTGCAGCGTCAACCCGCCTCCAACGAACAGCACCGCTGCTGCAATAATTCGAGTCGTCTTCATGTGAATATCCTTGTATCGTTCGGATCCATTGAAGATGGCACTTGTATCCATGATGTTTCGAACGATTGCTGATTTGTATCCCCATGTGTTCGCACTCCTGTGGGACGCAGGGGCGTACTAAAGCATCCCCTTTCTGTTCCAACCCGCCAGAGTTGAAAGCCGATGTCGCTCTCAAGCGTCGGAGCACTCTGTACCGTGAGCAAACCGGACTAAATGCGGGAGGTTGCGCATGTAGTCTGCGAGCGTGGCGCTGCATCTCTGCTCAGCGCCGTTTGCCGTATGAGATGAAGCCGCCTGACTCCTACATGGTGATACAGTTTGCGTCTATCTGAACACAATTGAGATACGAGCGCGGGCCAGACTCACCATAGCAAATCGATGATCGAAGGTGACTGACACTACTATGAAGAACAAGAATTTCTCTAACAAATTTAAGGAGACTGCATTGACCATGCTCATCAAAACGCTCGCTGCAGCCGCGGCGGCTGCCGTTCTCACCACGAGCGCCCTCGCCCAGGGCGTCGGGGAGGTCAGTAATCCCCCGCCGTTCTTCCCCATCAAGGACGAGCCGGCACCCAAGCTGATCGTAGATCCTCCGCTTCCTGGACCACTGGCCCGAGGCGCTGTTCTCATCCCGTACCGGACGGAGAACTTCCGCATCCTGCCGGTGTTCGGAGCGGCTGCCAGCAACGTCTCTCCACGGGTCGGGCATCTCCACGTCACGGTTGACGATGCGCCTTGGCGCTGGGCAGACATCGGAAGTGGGACCAATACAATCGTGGTGGTGGGATTACCGCCGGGCCAGCACAAGGTGAAACTTGAGTTGGCCAGCCCCGAACACCACGTCTTTACCGGGCAGACGGTGACATTCGCCGTACTAGAGGCTGGATCTCACCCGCATTGAAGGTTGCGAAAGCTCTGCACAAGAGCCGGAGCGGCTAAATCCACTTTCGGAGTGGCTTCTAAACCGCCTCGTTTCGTGGCCGAGCGTGCTGGCTGCCCAAGGGTGATGTCACCCAAGGACTATCTCGGCAGCCAGCCCTCCTTCGGACCTGTTCTTGAGATTAAGCGAGCCGCCGATTGCCAGTGCTAACTGGTAAGCTATGGCTAGGCCGAGACCAGTTCCACCTGTATTGCGGTTGCGGGACTGTTCAAGACGATAGAATGGCTGCAGAACTGCCTCAAGGTGGCCATCGGGGATGCCTGGCCCGTTATCGAGCACGGTGATACAGATTCGCCCTTCGGGCGTTTTCCTGACATTAACTTCAGCTTCCCCGGCAAATTTCAGAGCATTATCGATGAGATTTGTAAGGATGCGCCTGAGCGCATGTGGTCGTGTCACAACAACGGCATCGATCATCCTGGGAGATGTCACCGCCTTTCCGGTATCCTGATAGTCGAATACGATGCTCTCGACGAAAGAGCTGATATCGATACGCGCCGGCTTCTCGACATTGCCGTGCGCGGTTCTGGCATAGGTCACACCCTCGTGAACAAGCCTCTCTATTTCAGAGAGATCGTTGATCAACTTTTCCTTATCCGGACTGTCTTCCGCCATCTCGGCACGAAGTTTCATACGAGTGATAGGAGTCTGAAGATCGTGGGAGATAGCGGCGAGAATCTGCACGCGCTCCTCCAGATAGTGTGCGATCCGATCCCGCATGGCGTTGAATGCCGTCGCAGCATAGGCGACCTCGGTCGGTCCGGTCTCCTCCAGGCGTGTCGCCTTGCTGCTCGGATCCAATGTCTCGGCTGCTTTGGCGAGCCGAAGAAGTGGCCTGATCGCCAAACGCACTGCAAACCAGGTGCAAAGAATGAGAAGCAGAAGTTGTGCGATCAGAACATAGGGAAGCCAGGCCGCGAGAGGCAAGACCTTTGGCCTTAGATCGATCGTGACTTGTGCACCGTCGTTGAGCGTCACATGGGCCTGTAAACGTTGCGGGCTACCGGGAATGGCTTCAACTGTGACCGGAAAGCGATGTCCCACTGCCTCACGGATGGTTTCGGCAATCTCGGCACCCAGACGGCTGAGTTCGGGTACACCGGGGAGACCTGGACCGAGTTCATATCGGTAGTTCCCTCGCTCCAGCATTGTGACCCATTGCTGGCGTTCGTTTGCGGGGAGGCGCTCGAGCAGGGCAATCGAGGTGCCGACGTCTTTCTCCAGGTTACCGAGCATCATGGTTTTGGCGGTCATGTAGCGCTCGAGGAACAAGACGCCGAAGGAAAGGGCGTGCGCAGCTGCCAGCCCGGCAAAGAGGATGACAAAGAGCCGCCACCGCAGGGTTCGCGGGAAGGGGAAGAACCGTTGAAACCAACCGATTAAGTTCATTGTCGTGCTATGGTGATCTCAACCGGCATCGCGAGGACATAGCCCTCGCTGCGGACGGTCTTGATATAGGCTGGCTCGCGTGCATCGTCGCGAAGGCGTTGTCGCAGCCGGCTGACGAGCAGATCTATCGAGCGGTCGAACAATTCGGCTTCGCGTCCTTGGGTTAAATTAAGCAGTTGATCCCGCGAGAGGACCCGTTGCGGATGGTCCAAGAAGACACGGAGCAGGCGGTATTCGGCGCCGCTCAACGCGACAGCCGTTCCATCCTTGTCAAGGAGATGCCGCATTGTTGTATCGAGTTGCCACGCTCCGAAGGTGAGTAATTGCCCAACCTCCGTCACCTGAAGATTCGGCGGCATCATGCGTGTGCGGCGCAGGACCGCTTTGATCCTGGCAAGCAGCTCGCGGGCAGCAAAAGGCTTTACAAGGTAATCATCGGCACCCATCTCCAGACCGATGATCTTATCGGTCTCATCGCTTCGTGCGGTCAGCATCAGGATCGGCGTGGATTTGTGCTTGCCTGCTCGCAGTTCACGGCAAAGCACGAGCCCGTCGTCGCCCGGCATCATGACATCCAAAACAATGAGGTCGACCCGGTTGGCTTCAAGAAATGACCGCATTTGCCGCCCGTCCGCAGCGACAGTGACACGCAGCCCATTTTTCTTCAGGTAGCTGGAAACGAGCTCCCGGATCTCTCGATCATCATCCACGATCAGGATGTGGTCTGTATGCTCCATACCTATCGCCCCGGATTGTGCCTGCTCCATTTTAGCAGTTCGGCCGATGGGGAACCCCCATCTCCTCTGAGAGATTTGTATCGGTCTGTAACATTCCCGACGACCGATACACAGCCTGACAAAATTCCCGTCCGTGCTGTGCTATCCACCTATCCACGCAGCCTCGGTGCGGGCTCACTCAGCCGCCAGTCTATAGCATTAGTCTTCAATCGTAATCTTCATGACCAAGACTGAAAGGGGCAACCACGAAACCTTGCCCTTTGTTGATTTCCGTGTCGCCCCTGCCCCCGGCTGCTACCCCTACACTTCGTTACAATTCTGCCCCTCCAGAAAACACTCAGGATACTTTGCGCTGTTCAGTTGTGAAGCGAGTTCAACACCGGCCCAACCCTCGTTCTGTATGGGTCGGGCCTGAGAGGACCAGCCATGACCCTGTTTGTAGCTTCTTATCTAGCGGGTATTCTGACAATCGTCAGTCCCTGCATTCTCCCGATCCTACCGTTCGTCTTTTCGCGAGCAGGCCAACCTTTTGTCCGCAGCGTTCTGCCGATGCTGGCCGGCATGGCGATCACCTTCGCCGCGGTCGCGACGCTCGCGGCCGTGGGCGGAAGCTGGGCGGTACACGCGAACGAGATCGGGCGTTCTGCCGCCATTGCATTGCTTGGCATGTTCGGCGTGACCCTCATCTCGTCACGCGCTGCGGCCCTCCTGACCCGGCCCGTGGTCGCCCTCGGCAGCCGGTTGTCCGGTACGCCGGCCACGGAAAAGCCGAGTGTTGGTGGATCGCTCCTGCTCGGCGCAGCGACTGGCCTTCTTTGGGCGCCCTGCGCTGGTCCGATCTTGGGGTTGGTCCTGACGGGTGCTGCCTTCCGGGGTGTCAATCCGCAGACATCTTTGCTGTTGGTGGCCTACGCCGCTGGCGCGGCGACATCCCTGGCTCTGGCGGTCGTTGCGGGCGGCAAAGTATTTGCCGGCATGAAGCGCTCCCTCAGCCTCAGCCATCGCATTCGACAGGGCTTAGGTATCGCCGTTCTCGCGGGCGTTGCGACGATCACTCTCGGCCTCGACACCGGTCTTCTGACGCGCCTATCTTATGCGAGCACCGCCGGGATCGAACAATCCGTGCTGGATCGGGTTCATGACAAATCCGGCGCAGCTTCGGCGAGTTCCTTAGGCCCCAGCATGAGGCTGGCTGCAAACGATGCCCGACAGGGCTATCGCAGCAGCCTGCCGATCGAGGGCAGGCTTCCGTCCCTTGATGGTGCCGTGAAGTGGTTGAACTCCGAGCCACTAACCGCTGAACAACTCCGCGGTAAGGTCGTCCTCGTCGACTTCTGGACCTACTCCTGCATCAACTGCATTCGCACGATCCCCTACGTGCGGGCCTGGGCCGAGAAGTACAAGGAGCAGGGTCTCGTCGTGATCGGCGTGCATGCGCCCGAGTTCGCGTTCGAAAAGCGGATCCACAACGTGGAACGCGCGATCCAGAACTTCACGATTACCTACCCGGTGGCGGTCGATAACGACTTCAAAATCTGGCGCGCCTTCCGGAACAGCTACTGGCCCGCGCACTACTTCATCGATGCGCAGGGCCAAATCAGGCATCATCACTTCGGTGAGGGTGACTATCAGCGTTCAGAGCAGGTCATCCAGGAACTGCTGGCAGAAGCAGCAGGTGACCGGAGAGCCGATGGCGGCTTTGTAGCGCCAGATGGACAGGGTGCTCAGGCCGCCGCCGATTTCGCAACGGTTCGGTCCGGTGAGATCTATCTTGGCTACCTGAGAGCGGCGAACTTCGGTTCGCCTGAACAGATTGCTGACGGCCAGGCGCAGAATTATACTGCCGGGCAGTTGCGGCTCAATGAATGGAGCCTCGCCGGGAACTGGACGGTTGAAGCCGAGCAGGCTGTTCTCAACCGGTCCGGAGGGGCGATCTCCTACAAGTTCCGCGCAAGAGACTTGCATCTCGTTCTCGGTCCCGGCGCGGACGGCAAACCGGTGCGGTTCCAGGTAACCGTCGACGGCAAAGCCCCGGGGATGAACCATGGAGCGGACATTGACGCCGCCGGCAACGGGACTGTCTCGGAAACCCGGCTCTACCAGCTGGTTCGTCAGGAAGGCGACGTGCGCGAACGCACCTTCGAAGTTCGGTTCCTCGATCCCGGCGTCGAAGCCTACGTGTTCACTTTCGGCTAGGGGAAAATCCAATGTTTATTGATGATTGGCATCCTGTCAGGCCTCGCCCGAGATCGAGCAAAGCGGTTGTGATTGGCGCGATGCTCGGCCTTTTCGGCTTGGCGACTGCTGCCCAGGTCCCGTCGGTCGCAGAGGCTCCGAGACCGGTACCCGCTTCACTGATCGACCTACCTAAGGAGAATGGCTTACAGACAGCCGTTCTTGCCGGCGGCTGCTTTTGGGGCATCCAGGGCATATTTCAGCATGTCGAAGGCGTCGTCAGCGCGACATCCGGATATGCTGGAGGAAGTGCCGAGACCGCCAGCTACGAGCAGACGGAAACCGGATTGACAGCCCACGCTGAAGCGGTTCGTGTCGTGTTCGACCCTCAGAAAATCAGCTATGGGACGCTGCTCCGGATCTTCTTTTCCGCAGCCCACGATCCAACGCAGCTCGATCGTCAAGGGCCGGACATTGGCCCGCAATATCGCTCTGCGATCTTTCCTGTGAATGAACGGCAGGCAAACGTCGCGGCCAACTACATCAAGCAACTGAATGAAGCCAAATCGTTCAGATCAGAGATCGCAACGACGATTGAGCCCGGGCAATCCTTCTATGAGGCAGAGCCGTATCATCAGGACTACATGTACCGCAATCCAACCCAGTCCTACATCCTGATCCAGGAGCGGCCAAAGATTGATGCTCTGAAACGCTTATTTCCTGACCTCTATAGAGAGCAACCTTCTCTCATAGCTGGAGGGGGCGAATGATGGAACCGTCTCATCGACGTCTCATAGGAGGACCAGTGGGTGAAGGCGGGCTGACTACTGCTTCGAAGGGTGGAACGGGTTTGAATCAATCCCGCTCCGGCTGCGACAGCTGTCGATAGTGAGGGCGAGCCCCGCCATGCCAGTCCAGTCCCGCTGGGAACAGGCCGTCGCCCGGAAGCTCATGCGCGCGCTGCTTGGCACATTGGTCGAGCTCTCAACGATTGCTCGACCGGCTGTCCATCAGGAAATCGGAAACAGTCCGCTCAGGATCTCGCTGTGCTCGGAGCTGGAACTGCATGGTTATCGAAACGAGGCGCGTATCTCCTCAATGGCTTGCTTCGGACTTTGCAAGTGGGGATAGTGTCCGATGTCAGGCAGAAGCTTGATATCCGTCTTGATCTTTTCGGCGAACTCGATGCCCATTTCCTTTTTGATATAGATATCCCTCTCGCCCCAAACCACTTTCACCGGGGTCGTTAGTCTGCTTAAGTTCGCCTCGAAGTACTCTTCGTCTCGTGTGAAGTTGGAGTAGTAGTAATAGAAAGCGTCTGCGGATGTCATGCCGCCATGGCTCCATCCACGGGACATGTCATTCTTGAAGTCAGCAGAAATTTCAAACTGCTCTCCTTTTGACAAACCTCTCCTGAAGGCGTTTTCGAGAATTTCCCCACTCGTCTGGTTCATGTAGGCGCGTGTCTTAGCTGCCGAAGGTTCCGACTTCAGACTTTGCAAACTCTCGTACATATATTGGGGCCTGTTGAACGGAGCGAAGTCGCCAACAATGATGGTCCTCGCAATTTGTGGTTCTTCCAGAGCCAAAAGAAGTGCCGGGAGAGCTCCGATATCTGTTGCGTAGATCGTGAGCCTCGATGTAGCGATGTTCGCCTTCCTGATATACTCTCGCAGCACACGCGCGTAGTCTTTTGGCGAGTAAGAAAACCTGTCGGCCGAAGGCCTCGATGAAAACCCGTAACCCGGCCAGTCGATGGCATGGACTTCGTATTCAGCGGAAAGTGCCAAGGAAATGTCTTTCCAGGCACACAGCGTCTCAGGAAATCCGTGCAGGAGAAGTACGGTCCCTTTCGAGCTTGAGTTATGCGCCACCATTCTTCTGAGCGTGATATCAGAGTTGATTTCTAGGTAGTCGATGTCCAGTTTCTGCGCTTGCGCAGGATGATTGTCGTTGCATCCCCAAGCAACCGAGGAACCGAGAGCAAGAGTGAAAAAAGTGGGCAGCCACAGCTTGAACATGTCAGTATCCCTCAACGGTGTAGACGGCCAGGTTCCGGAGGTGGCATCCGGGGTGGAGAAGAGCCCACCCTGAATGTCGACAATACTGGAAGATTGGAACGGCGCCGACAGGTTCACGAGCAAGGAGCCGGTCATAGCACCGGGTGACATGCCGCGTTACTTGGCGGAGCGACAGGCCGTTGCAGTGTTCTGGACGGAACTCACGCACCGTAGCCATTTGAGCGCTCCTTCCCGGATATGTGCATATGCTCGTATATGCGCCTAAATCAACCGGGCTAAGGCAAGCCTTGTGTCGCGAATCTGGAACAAAGGTGTCAAAAGGAACGGATCGTCCATCATGTAACCGGCTAGCGCCGCCTTCCCGATAGGTTCAATCAACGCCGCCCCCCAATTGCCTCGGCAGTCGTACAGCCCCCCAAGTTCCTAAGATAGGTCGACCGTCCCTCATCACGCGCCATGGAAGCTGGGCATCATATGGATGAAGCGGCCGCCGATCTGCCTCGCATAGTCGAGGCCCTTAGTGACGCTGGCTTTGAGATCCAACATCCCAACCTCGGATGTATGCAATGCCCTTCTCTCCAGGCTAAGGCCTCTGCCAGATGCGCCAGACCCTGACCTTTGGGAGATCTGAAAAGATGCGTGGCGCACCCGGAACCCGAGACAAATCACCTCGTAAAGCCGGCAAGGGATATAGGCGATCTTGCAAATCTAATTTGCCCGTCGGCCGGCGCCGTCGAAAAAGTGCAAACGGTCCGGCGCGATGGTGAGCCCCACGGCGGTATCTGCATCGACTGCCTGGCCGTCGTATGCCACGAGGAAAACCTCACCGCCGGGCAGTTCCACGTGCAGCAACGAGGACGCGCCGGTATACTCGCTGAGGAGCACTCTCCCGCTGACGAGTCCCGAACCGGGGTCGGTCAGCTTGAGGTCCTCAGGTCGCATGCCGACCTGGCTCGAACCGTCTGGATGGGCGGGCAAAGCTTTCGCGACCGAGCCAATCGGAAGGATGTTCATTTTCGGACTGCCGATGAACTGCGCCACGAACAGATTGCCAGGCCGCTCGTAGAGTTCACGTGGCGTGCCGACCTGCTCCACGAGTCCGTCACGCAGCACCACGATCTTGTCAGCCAGCGTCATAGCCTCGATCTGATCATGCGTCACGTAGATCATGGTGCTGCCAAGACGCTTGTGCAGCGAAGCGATCTCGGAGCGCATGTGGACGCGCAGCTCCGCATCAAGGTTCGACAGAGGTTCGTCGAACAGAAACACCTCGGGGTTGCCGACGATGGCGCGGCCGATGGCGACGCGCTGCCGCTGTCCGCCGGAGAGCTCGCGCGGAAAGCGGTCGAGGAGAGGTTCCAGCTTGAGCGTTCGGGCTGCCTCCCCGACGCGGCGGGCCCGCTCCTCGGCCGGCACCTTCCGAACCTTGAGGCCAAATCCCATATTGTCGCGCACGTTGAGATGCGGATAGAGCGCGTATGACTGGAACACCATCGCGACCCCGCGACGGGCCGGCGGCGTCTCGTTGACGATGCGGTTCCCGATCTTCAACACACCTGAGCTGATGTCCTCCAGGCCCGAGATCATGCGCAGCAGCGTAGATTTCCCGCAGCCGGAGGGCCCGACGAAGACGACGAACTCACCCTCGTCGACCGAGAGAT
Source organism: Microvirga sp. GN3 (assembly GCF_055792825.1). NCBI lineage: Bacteria > Pseudomonadati > Pseudomonadota > Alphaproteobacteria > Hyphomicrobiales > Methylobacteriaceae > Microvirga > Microvirga sp. GN3. Next base: position 34,687 of record NZ_JBVVAK010000047.1, on the reverse strand, counting down.
CGACGCCACGAATGACTTCGGTCCGGCCGAAGTGCTTCTTGATGTTGCTGAGGGAGAGGCTGGTCATGGCAAGATCCGATATGCGGCCGGGATTGCAACCTAGCCCTTCACGCCGGAGAGCGCGAAGCTCTCGATGATCTGGCGCTGGGCGATGATGTAGACGACGAGGATCGGGATGACGGCGAGGCCTGTGGCGGCCAATTGCAGGTGCCAGAGCGGCGTGCCGTAAGGGTCCGTGAAGTTTGACAGCGCCAGCGGCAAAGTGAACTTCTCCAGTGACGAGACGAAGATCAACGGTTCCAGAAAGAGATTCCAGGAGTTGAGGAACGTAATGATGGCGACGGCGGCAAGTGCCGGCCGGGACATGGGCAGTGCGATGCTCCACCAGACACCCAGCCGCGATAGACCATCCATCTTGCCCGCGTCCTCAAGCTCCTTCGGCAAGGCGAGAAAGTACTGACGCATGAGGAAGGTCGCCATAATACCCTGCGGCCCGAAGGTCGGCAGCAGGATCAGCGGCCAGTGTGTGTCCACGAAACCGGCCCAGCGCATCATGAAGAAATTGGGGATGATCGTCACTTCCTCGGGAACCATCAGCGCGGAGACAAGGAAGAGCGCAATCAGCGCCGCGCCGGCAAACCGCATGCGCGCCAGCGCATAGCCGGCGAGCGACGAGACGAACAGCGTCAATACCGTCACGGTGACGGCAATGTAGAGCGAGTTGAAGTATTGCCGCGCGAAGGGCTGATGGTTGAAAACATCGATGAAGTTCTGCCATTGCCATTCGCGTGGGACGAGGCTGGGTGACCCGAAAATCTCAGCCGCGCTCTTGAAGCCGGATGAGACCATCCAAAGGAAAGGAAAGACGAAGGGAATGGCGACGATGCAGAGCGCAATCGTCCAGCAAACCTGATTGATGATGCGGATCCGACGCCGCGTGAGTGATGCAGTCACGTGTCCCTCCGGCGCAGCACGAGCTGGAAGAGTGTCAGGATCATCACGACGACAAACATGATCATGGCGAGCGCCGACGCGTAGCCGACGTCAAAGAACTGGAAACCCTGCTGATAGATGTAGAATGCGAGGACGAGCGTGCCGTTCTCCGGCCCGCCGCCGGTCATCTGATAGATATGGTCGAACACCTTGAACGATCCGATCGTGGTGATGACCATGATGACCAGCGTCGTGGGTCCTAACAGCGGCCAGGTGATCCAGCGGAAGATCTGCCAGCCCGATGCTCCTTCCAGCCGGGCGGCGGCCTCGTAGTCCCGCGGGATCGCCTGCAGCGCGGCGATATAGAGGATCATGTTGAGGCCCACCATCTTAATGACGCGGGTCACGATCACAGCCGCCATCGCCCAGTTCGGTTCGCGCAGCCAGTTGGGTCCATCGATGCCGATCAAAGCAAGGATCTGGTTGATGAATCCGGCCTCGCCCTGAAGCAGGAATTTCCAGACGATCGCCCACGCTACGGCCGATGTAACCACCGGCGCGAAGAAAACTGTCCGGAAGATGACAACGCCCGCGAAGCGGCCGGACAGGGCAATCGCCAGCGAGAGAGCCAGTGCCATGTTGAGGGGCACCAGCCCGATTGCGAAGACCACCGAGTTGCGGATGACGTGCCAGAAATCCGGATTGCGAAACAGAGCATCATTGTAGTTGTCGAGACCGACGAAGGTGGCCTGCTGGGTGAGCAGGTTCCACTCAGTCAAAGAATACCAGACCACCGCGATCAGTGGCCCGACGAAGAAGATGAGGAAGCCGGCCAGCGTGGGGCTGATGAAGAGCCATGCCTCCATCGCCTCACGCATCTTCAAAGTGAGCCACGGCGCATCCTCGCGGCGCGCCGTGTCCCGAATTGGTAACGCCCCCGCCACTGTCCTGTCCTCAGAGCAGCGGCTGGATGGCGGTGCAGACGGCCTTCAATGAAGATTCCACGTCGGCATTGGCGCGCCACAGGGCATCAACGCGTGGCTTCATCGCAGCGAGGATCTGCGGACTCTTCTCATGGGCCGGTAGCACTTTGCCCTTGGCAATGGCGTCTGCAACGACCTTCATCTGCTCCGGGGGAATGAGGTTGTTGGATTTGATGAAGGCGTCGCTGTCTAGCACGCTCTTACGCGCCGGTGGGAAGAACTGCGCAGCGGCGGCGACGTTCTCCTTGGTCGTCATGTGAGCCACGAACTCGGCTGCGAGCTCCTTCTGCTTGCCGGCGGAGAATACGACAATGCCGGCCTGCCCGATGACCGGTGACTCGCCGCCCGCACCTGTGGGAAGTGGAGCGATACCCCATTTGAAGCCCGCCTTCGGCATGAGCGAGGCACGCGAGATCTGGTTAATGGTCATGGCGGAGCCGCCGGAGAAATAGTCCCCCTGTTCGCCGGGCGGCACGATCGACTTGTCCTTGAAGACCATGTCGTGCAGCTGCTTGACTGCCGCCACGGCCTCAGGTTTGTCGAAGCCGCACTGCTTGTTGGCCCACACGTCTCCTCCAGCGGCGCGGATCGGCGGCATCAGTGCGTGCATGATGCGCGTGTCGTAGCCCTGGCCGTCCTTGAGCTCGAAGCCCCATTTGCCGGTGGCGTCTTTGAGCTTTTTGGCCACTTCCTGGAACTTCACCATGTTCCACTGGCCCTTCGCCGCCAGCGCATTCGGATCTTCCAGACCTGCCTTGTCGAAGAGGTCCTTGTTATAGAAGATCACGAAGGGAGAGGTCGAGAACGGCACTCCGTAGACCTTGTCGCCCGCCGTCCACAGGCCGAGCGCGGGCTTGGAAAAGTCCGCGAAGTCGTAACCTTGGGCCTTGTTCAACGCCGGAGCGAGATTTTCCAGCACACCCGCCGCGGCAAAGGTCGGAGCGGCGTCCTCCATCAACCACCCGGCATCCGGCGGATTGCCGCCGGCCAGCTGGAAGGTCAGCTTCTGGGTATAGTCGCCCGGCGGAATCGTTTCGTACTTGACGGTCACATCCGGGTGCTTCGCCTTGAAGCTCTCCGCGAACCCGTTGAGCATCTTGAGATGCGCTTCGTTGCCCGTCCAGATGGTGAAGCGGAGCTCCGCGGCGCTCAGAGAGCCCGACATCATTGCGAGCGCCAGAGCCGTTGTCGTCATTATCTTTGTTGTGATTTTCATCGTTTTCCTCCCTGCTATATTTGTCTGGGTTTATCTGAGCACGAACTCGCCCGGCAGCGAGCCCGGCGCATCACCGATCGTCCAACCGCCATCGACCGGTATGTCCACGCCGGTCAGGTAGGCCGCTTCGTTCGAACACAGGAAGATCGCGGGTCCCACGCAATCCTCCGGCCGCCCGGGACGCCCGACGGGAATCTTGGCGGCGACGGCATGGCGGAAGGAGGGATCGGCATAGCGGTCCGCCGTGCGTTCCGTTTCGATGGCGCCCGGAGAGATCACGTTCATGGTGACCCCGCGCGCTGCAACCTCACGCGCAATGGCGCGAATGGCCGTGAGCTGCGCCGACTTGAACGCGGCGTAGGCGACGGTCTCGGCCCGCGGCCGGGCCGCCATGACACTGCCTGTGGCCACAACGCGCCCCCATCCCCGCTCCACCATCGCAGGGACAAGCGCGCGGCAGAGCGCCATGAGGGACGCGAAATTTGCGGTGAAATGGCGCGCGAGATGATCCTCCATCACGCCCTGCCAGGGCGTGCGATGCTCGATGGCCGCATTCGCAATCAGGATGTCGACAGGCCCGAATTCGTTCGTCACCTGGCGCGCGAGCGCTTCTGGCGCAGAAGGGTCCAGGAAATCCGCTTCGAAATCCATCGCGGCGCGGCCGATGGCGCCGATCTCGGCACGGATCGACGCCAAGCCCTGCCGGTCGCCGTGACCATGGACCGCCACATCCGCACCCTGCCTCGCCAATCCCAGCGCGATCGCGCGCCCGATGCCCGAATTGGCACCGGTCACCATCGCGCGGCGGCCAAGGAGGGAGAAGGCGCCCGTCACCGCTGCACCTCCCCGTCCTTGCCGAGCTTTTCGGCAACTTCGAGCGAAGCGATGTCCGCCGCCTCGAAATGAGCGATGATCTTCTGCTCGGCAAGATCCGGCTTGCCGGCCGCAATCGCCTCAAAGATGGTGCGATGACGCTCGACAGTCGCGTTCCAGTCGGCATCGGTGCGGTTGGCGCGGCGTGAGAAGAGTTCCGAAACCTCGCGCTGGACGGAGCGCATGCCCTCCATCTGAACGCGGATCATGGTGTTGCCCGTCGCCAGCGCGATGCCGAGGTGAAAGAGGATATCGGCCTCGGTGAAGCCCGCCGGTTCCTTTATCGAACTCACCATGTCACGCAGTGCCTGCTCCATGGCAGCCAGCCCCGCCGGATCGCGGCGCTCCGCCGCCAACCGGGCAATCCCCGTCTCGATCACGCGGCGCATCTCATTCGCCTCGCGCAGGCGTTCGAGGCTTGATCGCGCAGCGTAACCGTAGATGCGCTCCATCGGTTCCCCGTTGATCGCCTTGGCGCGCGCAACCTTGCCCTGCTGGGTGAAGATCAGGCCTGCCGCCGCCAGTTGGCGCAGCGCCTCGCGGGCGATGGGCTTGGAAACACCGAACTCGCGGGCAATCTCGCCTTCAGCCGGCAGCGCCTCGCCCGGGGCGATACGACCGTCAAACAGGGCTGCCGCGATCGCATCTGAAACAGTATCCGCCAGTCGAGCCGGCACGACCGGCTTGTCGGAAAAGAGGGGCTTTTTGGCCGATCCTACGCTCATGGGACTCCCGATTTTTCTTATCTGTAACATATCGACAAGAAACATAGCAACTATGTTTTTTAGTTGCTAGGCAGTTGTGTTCTGGGCTATGACCCGTAGTCGAGAAACAGGGAGGAAACGGGTGCCAACCGTAACGAGCAGTGCAGAGATCCGCATTACGGACGTGATCCCCCATCCTCTGACGCAGAAACTGCCGCGTCCGACCGTGACCTCGGGGGGGGCCTACACCGAAGTCTCGATCGTGCTGGTCGAAGTGCGCACCGACGCCGGCATTACCGGCGTGGGCGAGGCGCTGGCACGCTTTTCTCCGAAGGCCTATGCGGAGTTGATCGAGACTTCGCTGAAGCCGCGCCTGATCGGCGGCAATCCGACCGATATCCAAGCACACTGGCGCACGATGCGGCGCGCGCTTTCCGGCCGTGCCGGTGGCATGCTGTTCGAAGCGATCGCCGGGGTGGACATCGCCCTATGGGACATCCTCGGCAAAGTGGCTGGGCTGCCCATTCACCGCCTGCTCGGCGGCATGGGCCGGACAGAGGTGCCCGTCTATGCGGCTTCCGTGAACTGGGGCAGCGAGGAGTTCATGGACCGTGAACTCGACAGCTACCTGGAAAAGGGATTCCCGCGGATCAAAATCAAGATCGCGAATCCTGTCAGAGATGCATGCCGGCGCATTGCCCGCCTGCGAAAACGGGCCGGCGACGATATCGAGCTCTGTGTCGATGCTAATTGGGCCTATACGCTGGAAGAGGCGGTCGAAGTGGGCCGTGCTTTGTCCGACAACGCATATTTCTGGTTCGAGGAGCCGCTGCGTCCCGAGGACGAGGCCGGCTACGAGGAGCTTCACCGCCGGTGCGCCACGCCACTCGCGGCAGGCGAAAGTAATTATACGCTCGATCAGGCGATGCGCCTCGTCTCCAACCGGACGCTCTCCTACCTCCAGCCGGACGTTGCCCGCTCCGGCGGAATCAGTGAGACGCGTCGCATGGCCGAGTTCGCCGCAGCGCATGATGTTCAGTACGCCCCCCATATCGGCATGTCCGGCATCATCTGCGAAATGGCGAGCGTGCATCTTGCCGCGGCGATGCCGAACATTCGCGCCATGGAATGCGAGACCGATTCCAGCCCCTTCAAGACAGCGCTGACGGGTGCCGCGCCCGGCGCAGACCGGCAGAAGAACGGCATGCTGCCGGTGCCCACCGGCCCGGGCCTCGGCATTGAAATCGACTGGGATGCAGTCGCGCGGCTTCGCGCCTAGAGCATCGTGCGGACCCGAAGGGCCACGAAGAACGATGCTCTCATCAAAAGAGGAAGCATCGGATTGGATCCCAAAAGTGGGTCCACTTTCGGGTCCGGTGCTTTAGCGGAGCATGGAGATGAGAATGACTTCGAACGTGCCGACGAACGACCTGACCGAGGCTATGCGGATTGCACTCTTGCGTGCCGATCCCAAGCTCAGTCGATTCGATCCCCTGCCACGCATCATCAGCCATGACAGCTTTTCCACCGGCCATTGCGGCTGGTCGCAGCTCGTCGGCAACTACGAGAACGATCTCGACACGATGCTGCCGGGTTACGCTCAGCACACGAGCGCCATGCTCTCGACGCTGCCGCATTGGGATTCCGGTTCGCATGGCGGCATGGGATCGTCCTACGCCCTCAAGATCGCGACGCGTCCGCGCAAGGGGGCACAGAACGTCGCCATCAAGCGCCACACCTTCCGCCACCGCGGGAAGATCCGGTTCGAGGTCTATTTCACCTTCAAGCCGGAGGCGACGGAACTCAAGCTCAGCGAAACCGATGTGCGCTCGGTCGGCTTCCTGTTCGATCTGCAGTCGGGCGATCAGGACGCCGGCGGCCAGCGTGTGATGCCCCATCTGCGCTTCCTCAATGCGCTGGACGGTCAACACGTGCAGAAATGGCAGTTCAAGCGCAGGACCACCGAACTGAAGCCGATCGGCGACAGCGACAAGACCCTCAGCCATTACCACCTGTCGCCTGAAGACTGGGAAGACTTGCCCGGCGGCGCGCAGCGCCTCTGCTACAACGAGATTCCGACCAAGATCAACTGGACCTACCTCGCGTTCGACTTCGATCTGGAGGAGATGAAGGCGCTGTCCTTCCGCTGCAACGATCGCACGTTCGACATGTCGGGCTTCGAGTCTATCCGCATACCGGCGATGAAAAATCTCTGGTGTATGTTGAATTTTTGCCTTTTCGCTGAAACCGATTCGGACAAGCGTGCTTTCCTGTACGTCGATTCCGTCTGCATCTCGGGAGATTTCTGATGCTGCCGGAGAACATTACCCTCGTGGTCGGCCGAAACGAGTGCTGGTCGGGCCGTGCGGCGACAGAACCTTTTGAAGCGGGTTGGGCCCGCGAGGCCGTCATCTTCGTCCGGGCGTTGAAGGAGCCCAAGGGTGAACAACCCATGGTGCGGATCGAGATCTCGCCCGACGGCATGCGCTGGGTGGCCGAAGGAGCCGAAGCACCGATGCCTTCGCGCGAGGGAGAAATTGCCGTTCTTCGCGTGAAGCACTTTGGCAATTGGCTGCGCGTTGCTGCGGACTATTCACCCGGTGCCGAATGCACCGTCCTGGTGACCGTTCACTTGAAAGCCTGAGCCTCAGGACAATTAATCCATTTCGAGGCCTTGATGAGGTCGAGTACTCCATAGTTCCCCGTTACACCCTGCGGACTTTCCTTGGCCAGTTCGGGAAGAGCCTGGAACCCGAGCTGGCTTGTTCGGTACTGAACCGAGACGACGACGATGCCTCTTGCCGCGAGCTTCGACGCATGGAGCGTACCATCCGATGATAAGGATCTCTATTTCGGCAGCGGTGGCGTACCGTGCGTATGGAAGGACTCGATGGTCTTGAGGCCCCAGGCTTGGCCCTTCTTACGCTCTTCTTCCGTCCAGGTGATTGGCCTCCAGTCTGGTGCCAAAATCAGACGCGCGCCGGCATTCGCCACCTCGACGCGGTTGCCCCCAGGCTCGTAGACGTAAAGGAAGAAGGTCTGCTGGACTGCGTGTTTGTGCGGTCCGGTCTCGATATGGATGCCATTCTCCAGGAAGACATCTGCCGCCCGCAGGATGTCTTCACGGCTATCGAGGGCATAGGTGATGTGGTGAAAGCGACCTTTCACGCCATGAGCTTCGCGGGTATAGGCAAAGTCATAGCTCTTGTTGGTGCAGGTGAGCCACATGCCGGCTTCCGTTCCGTCGTTCAGCACGATCTGCTCGGTCAGGCGAAAGCCCAGATAGCGCTCGAAGAATTCCCGGTTCGCCTTCACGTCGACAGCGAGGCAGTTGAAGTGATCGAGTCGGCGGACATTCACTCCTCGCGCCGGGAAGCGTTGGGCTTGGTTTTTCAGCGCAGGACGCAGATCCGGTGGGGCCTCGTACCACTCCGTCTCATAGTACAGCTCGACGAGATGCCCGTCGGGATCGCGAAACTGATAGGCCGGACCGTGGCCTAATTCTCCCTCATGCCAGCCGACCTCATATCCGGAGCCTTGCAGCGCCCTCACCCGCCGCTGCAGCGCCTGCGGGCTGCGGGCCCGGAAGGCGACATGGCCGAGGCCTGAGGTGTTCGAGGCGGTCAGCTTGAGAGAGTAGCGCTCGTAGTCGTCCCAGGCACGCAGAAAGACGGAATCGCCCTGGCGCCCGCTCTCCGTCATTCCGAGCACATCGACGAATAAGCGCAGGCTTTCATCCGGCTTGGGAGTGAGCACCTCCAGGTGACCGAGATGAGCCACGTCCATGATCGGTTCGTCGTGCATGGCGCTTTCTCCTGGGAGCGAATTCAGGCCGTGAGATGTAGAATCGGGCATCATGCGGGCTCCATGCCGTACTGACGTTTGGCCGCCTCTGCCTCGCGCGAGATCAGGTAGGCAAAGAGGGCACGCGCTTCCTCATGCTGCGAGGACGTACTGGCGATTCCCGCCGTGAACACCGTCACGGCCTGGATCTCCGGTGGAAGGGGACCGAGGATCTCGATGCCGGGAACGTGCAGCAGTTCACTCAGCTGCTGGAAGCCGAGATCCGCCTCGCCACGCACCAGCATCGTACCGACCGGCACGCCAGGAGGGGCTTGGATAAGGCGTTGGGAGACTGATCCGGCGATACCCCAGCGCTCGATCAACTGCAGGAGGTGATCACCGCTTGGCCCCGTGGAGTAACAGATCCTGCGCGCTGCCAGGATGGCTTGCTTGACGCCTTCCTCATCGTCGATGCGGGGGCGCACTGCGCCGTAGCGGACCGCCACCGCCATACCCGAGCGCGCAAATCCGGTTCGGGATCCAGGAGCAATGTGCCCCTCGACCTCCAGTTTCTCCATCACGTTCGATGCGAGGATGATCACGTCCGTGGACTCACCGGCACGAACCAGGCGGGCCGCCTCTACCCCACCCATCGACCTGATCGCGATCCGGGTCCCAGTCCGCCGCTCATACAAGGCAGCGAGATCGGCCAGAACCTGCCGGGTTGCCATGGATGAAAAACCGGTGAGCTGTTTGGTCATTCTTCACTCCGGGGTAATCGAACACACTCCGACCGAGCTCAGTCGACGTATCTCAGCCCAGCCTTGGTCAGCGGTTCGCCCATCCGGTACGGGTCAAGCTGGAGCACGCCGTCGGTCATGAGATCCTCCTTCATCGCGGATGCTGGCGATCTGGCGGTCGCGCCAGTCCTCCAGCGCTTTCGGTGCCGTGGTGTGATGGCCGTGACAGTCGATGATCATCGGAATGCTCTTTGTCGAGTCAACTCGAGTCTATGGTGAAGGTGCGCGCGGCAAGGCTATTGGTGCTTCCGCTCCTGCTTGATCCTACCTTGCTACGTGGAAACGATACTCGTTCTTCGTTACGCTCAAGGAATGCGCCGAACGAGTTCGAAAGGCCTCCGCGGCTTAGGGCAGAGTCACACCTTCGATCCTATGGCGTTTGGCCGCATCGGCCACGAGGCCGTTCACGCGCATCTCGTTGATGAAGGCGTGGGTGAATTCGGCCCCGCGTGGCCGGCCTGCCACAACTCCCATTGCTTGCCGAATGGACATGAAGGGCGGCTCCAGCAGGCGGTGACCCGGCGTTCGCGCCGCCTGCCGATCCATCGCTTGGCGCACGCCCGCCAACCCATCGAGTTTGCCTTCGGCCAACGCGTTTGCGGCTTCATCGAAGTGAGCGAACGGGATGATCTGTGCACCCTGTGCCGCACGACTCAGATGAAGGGCGTAGGCGCTGCCCTGCACAACGCCGATCCGCAGCCCCAATCTGTCCACGTCACCCGCCGTCACCGCAGCTGATGCCTGCGGGACGAGATAGCAACCTTCGATGACGATATAGGGCTCTGTAAAGGCGATCTGCTTGGCTCGCAGTGGATCGACGGCCAGAAAGCAGATGTCCCAGATGTTAGCATCCGCACTGTCTGCGACATCGCCGGCGCGCTCGAACTCGACGAACGTCAGGTCTATGCCTAGCCGTGCGGCGAGCGCGCGAGCCAAGTCGACTGTAATCCCCTCGGCCTCGCCGCTCGTTGGGTTACGCCGCACTAGCACAATGTTGCCATGGTTCAAGGCAACGCGCAGACGTCCTGTCGGCGCGATTTCCCGGACAACGGCGGCAGTATCGTTCATAGGGGTATCCTCTGCGAAAGATGGTCGAACTCAATCGACCGACTCGGCGGGTCAGATGGTCCTCATCCACTCGTCTTCGGTGGGAAATTGGGTAATCATCACCTCAAGCCCGTCCTCGCCGGCCTGAAGTAGCGGTGCCGGGTCGTCCGGCCGCACGAAGATGAGCGACCAGGATCTGTAGCTCTGTCCTTCGTACAGCAGCGCTCCGTTCATTACGATCAGGTATTGCCCGCCCGAGCCGTTCGCCGAAGGTGCTTCGACCGACATCGAAGGACCAAGGCGTATGACCTTGACACACATCCCATCGTCGCCGGGTTGTTCCTCCATGACGGTCTCAATCGAGACCTCGGTGCGATTGCGCAGAACAGGTTCTATCGACGTCACGACGGGTGAGGATACGCGATGGCGCCGCTTTGTCGGCTTCAGTTGATCGCGCACATTGGGTGTAGACAGCTTCACCAACCCGGCATCGGTCTTGGATCGGAGAGTCAGATAGGACAGGCCCTGTGGCCCTGCGATGAGTGGCCCGTAGCCCGTATGGTGGTCGGCATAGTGAGCGGTAATCATATGCGCCGTATCGCGCCCGATGGTGCCACTTCCGGCGATGAAGACTTGAAACTGATCAACGATATGAAAGTGTGAATCGAGTTTCTGGTGTGCGTTCAGGTCGATGCGGAACGCCTGAAGATCGGGCTTCGGCACATCCGAGTTCTTACCGAACAGGTTGATTTTCCAGGAGTCGCCTCGGCGGAAACGCTCAGGTTCCTTTTCGGCGTATGACACGATCTCCACCAGGTTCTCCTCCCATTTCAGTTAAGGATCTTCTTGGATTCTGCACCTGTCTCACGCAAGCACCCGTGGTTCAACGGAAGACAGAACAGCCTCCGCGGCAGCCTCAGGTTGGCCGACAAGATCGGCGAGCGCATTGAACACGTTAGGAACGTTGATCGCCTGCGTCGCAACGATCTGATCGCCGGAGAGACCGAGGGCTATCAGGCCGCCGTCAGGCCGCGGATGATGGATGGATCGGGCCGCCGCGCTTGGCTCGCCCGCCATCTGAATGCGCAATGCGCTCTGGTGCGACCAGGCGCGCGGCACGGTGGGTGCTGGCTGCGGCAATCCTACGATCATGGAGGCCACAACGCGCGCTTGGTCTTGAGCGGGCTGGATCGCCTCGCGCGGGACGTGGCGCCCAAGCGCCGGGTCAAACCACGCGGCGCAATCTCCAAGCGCGAATATCGCCGGATCATCGGTCTGTCCCGTCGCGGAAGCCAGCACACCGTCGCCGGTAGGCAATCCTGCTCTATGAGCCAGGTAATCTTCCGGACTGCTGCCAATAGCCGCGAGCACGGCATCGGCGCACAGCATTTCTCCGTTGGCCAATAAGACTTTGTATGATCCGTCTTTGCGCGAAACGCTGTGAATCTGAGTGTTCAATCGAAACGACAAGCCGCTCCGTTCATGATGCCGCTTCACATGATCCGATACAGGCGGCAGAGCGGTGCGTATCATCACGCGATCGGCGGTATCAATCACCGTAGTCGCGATACCGCGCCGTACGGCACCGGCGGCGACTTCCAGGCCAATCAGCCCGGCACCAATGACGATCAGGGATTGTGCCGTAGCCAACCGATCCATGAACGTCAAGTAGTCACGATGAGTGCGTAGCGTCGGCACGGTGTCAGGGGCGCAGACGGAGGCCGACAACTCCCGCGCCCGGGCGCCCAAGGCCAGGATCAGCTGGTCGTAAGGAAGGCGTGTCCGGTCGGAGAGCTCGACCGACTTTCCCACGCGGTCGATGGCACAGACCGCCCGGCCGAGTGTCAGTTCAATTTCATTGGACGTGTAAAACGATGCTGGACGCAACGGCGTCGTGGATGATGGACGCTCTGCGGTGATCGCTTCCTTCGACAGGGGTGGACGATGGTAAGGAGGCAGATCCTCCGCCGAAATCAGGCGGATGGGGCCCGGGTACCCTGCTGTCCGCAGCGCCATGACCGCGGCGACCGCAGCATGCGACCCACCGGCGACCAGAACTCCCGCCATCTCCATGCTCCCCGAGCGGCGCATTTCAGGAGACGACCTGCATATCGAATTCCGATTTGCGCGCCCCGCATTCAGGGCAGGCCGAATCCTCGGGGATATCCTCCCACCGTGTGCCCGGGGGGATACCGCCGTCGGGATCGCCGATGGCTTCGTCGTAGCGGAAACCGCAGAGCACGCATTCCCAGACCCGTAAATGGATCCGGCTCCAATCGGCGAAGCGCTGCGAAACGCCGAGATAATCGTCGAGAACTGCAATATTCATGGAAATTCGTCTTTCCGCATGCAGCGGGCCGCAAGGCCCGCCGCATCATCAGAAACTGCACTCAACTGCGGCGCCATTCCTCGGCCCAGATATGAAGCGGGTCGAAAGTCCCCTGGCGGAAGTCGACCAGGTCCGGCACCGCCACATAGGCGCGCGCGTAGAAGTACAGGGGCAGCATCGGCAGTTCCTCAGCATAGATCCGCTGCACTTCCGTCCACTTCTTCTTCGACGTCTCGCGGTCGAGCGCCGATTCGAGCTCGGTCAGAGCCGCATCCATCGCCTTGCTGGAATATCCGGAGAAGTTGTTGCCGACGTAGTTGTTATCGGCCTGCGGGATCGCATCGGAGCCGAGCGCGATCCGCGGCGAGGTCGATGGTGAGAAGTCGATCGAGGACATTGCAAGCCCGGTGAACTTGCGTTGCCGCTGGAGAGCACCGTTATACTCGCTGAGCGGAATGAATTTGTTCACGATTTCAACACAGACATTCTTGAGGAGGCCCTGGATGACAAGCGCAATCTGCTCGCGGGTCTGGTTTCCGGCCGTGGTCGCCAGTTTCAGCGAGAGCCGCTTGCCGGACTTGTCCACGCAGATGCCGTCCCTGCCCTGTGTCCACCCGGCTTCCGTCAAAAGCGCGCGCGCACGTTTGGGATCGAAGTTATAAGTGGGCACGTCCTTGTTATAGAACGGATTTGCATTCGACAGGATCCCGTTCGCAACCGCCTGCTGTCCCTCGAAGAGCGCCTTGGTGATCGCCTGACGGTCGATCGCATGCAGCAGCGCCTTTCTGACCCGGACGTCGGCCAGGATCGGATTCTCGAAATTCATCGCGATCCGTTCAAGGTTCGTGCCCTCGTCGATATGATAGGCAAAGCGCTTGGGTGCCCGCTTCAGGAGATCCAACATCTGTGAGAAGCTGATACCGCCTGGGCTTACCGGCACGGCATCAATCTCGCCTGCCAACAGGTTTTGCATCAGGGCCGAAGAGTTGTCGCGATAGCTGAGCACGATCCGCTTCAACTCAGGCTTCTTGCCCGGCCAGTGCGGATTGGGCTCGAAGGTGATGCGGGTGCCGATCTGATAGTCCGTGAGCTTGTAGGAGCCGTTCCAAAGGCCCGGATTCGTAGGATTGGTGTTGTAGAGCGTCTGCTTGACATAGCCATCGAGGGTTGAATTGGCTTTGTAGATCGGCTCTTCCAAATGGGCGGGCAGAACCTGATCCCACGAATTGAAGCTTGGCAGGACCCGGGGAAGGGTCAGAACCACCGTTCTGCCATCGACGATCTCCGCCTTGGAGGCCCGGTCCCAGGGATTGTAGTTGGAGAAGCCGATCTTTCCCTCCAGGGCCATCTGCAGCGTAAATGCAATGTCCCTGGACGTGACCGGGACGCCGTCGCCCCACGCAAGCCCCGGCTTCAGCGTGATCTTCACCTTCATGCCCTTGGCACCGTCGGGCATGTCCACGATCTGTGCCAAGCCGTTCTCCAGCGTGGGCAGCGTCTCGCATAGAACACACTGGTTCACTGCATTCTCATCAAAGGCCGTGATGGGGCGCAGGCCGTAGGTGATCACATTCCGTTTGGTGTTGTTGACCTGGATCAACGGATGAAAGTTGGTCAGGAACTGCAGCTGACCGACCACCAATTGATCCTTTTTGGTCTGGGCAAGGCTGGGTTGGCTCGCGAAGGCCGCGAGCACAGCCGCCATCCCCATCACTATGTTCTGAAAACTCATTCTTGTTCCTCCCTGATTGGCTTGATGTTTTCTGTTGTTATGAAGATCGGCCTTCGCTCTCCGAACGTGGATCGAATGCGTAGCGGACCCCGTCACCCACGAAATTGACCGCCATCACCGTGGCGAAGATCAGAAGCCCGGGATAGACGGCCAGCTCCGGAGCCGAGATGATGAGCTGCTGGGCGTTGGTCAGCATATTGCCCCAGGTCGGTGTCGGGGGAACGATTCCGAATCCGAGGAAGCTCAGCGTCGATTCCAGCAGAATAATGCGCCCAACCGTCAGCGCGGCCGCCACGATCAGAGGCGTTGAGATATTGGGCAGAACATGGACGAAGACATTGTAGGGCTTTCCGGCACCGCTGACAGTGGCGGAGCGAACATAGTCGCGTTCCCGCACCTGGATCGCCCCGGCGCGCGCGATCCGCGCCATCGTCGTCCAGTCCACCAACGCGATGATGATGACGATGCGCAGGAAGACGAACAACGGAGAGGTCGCAGCCTCCGGGCTGAGGCCAAGTTTCGTCAGGTCGATCGCTCCCAATACGATGACGAGCGGAATGAGTGGCAGCGCAATCATGCAATCGGTGGCGCGCATGAGAAAGTCATCCATCCTCCCCCGTACAAAGCCTGCGGTCACGCCGATCGCAATGCCGATGATCGCGGTAAGAAATGTGGCGACTACGCCGACCGCGATGGATACCTGCCCGCCATAAAGAAGCCGTAGAAGAACGTCGCGGCCGAGATCGTCCGTTCCGAGCCAATGTTCCGCCGACGGCGGCTGGAACCTGTAGAGAAGGTTTGTCTCATTCGCATCTATCCCCATCACCAGGCCGAACGGATAGGCCATCGCACAGAGAATGGTCAGCAGGATGATGAAGAACAGAGACACCATTGCCAGGCGATGGGTACGAAATTTCTCGTACCGCATGCGCCAGATGGAGGTTGTATCCACAGCGGGAAGAGTGACGGAATTCAGGCTCGCAGTTGTCATGTCAGAGAAATCCTCGGATCGAGCCATGCATAGGCGAGATCGGCCAGCAGATTGGAAAGGAGCGTCACGACTGTTGCCAGCAACAATCCAATCAGGGCCAGATTGAAGTCGATATTGCCGATGGCGTCGTAGATGATCTTTCCCATGCCAAGCATGCCAAAAATCGTCTCGACCACCAGCGCGCCGGAAAACAGCGACCCAAAGCTAAGGGCGAGCACGGTCACCATCGGAATCAGCGCGTTGCGCAGGGCATGACGGATCATCACAGCTGGCTCCGACAATCCTTTGGCACGGGCCGTGCGCACGAAGTCGGATGACAGGGTCTCGATCATCGAGGCCCGAACGTAGCGCAGGAGCGGGCCGACATAGAACAGACTCAGCACCATCGTCGGCAGAATCATGCGGGCGATTTGCTCGGACAGCGGTGCGTCATTCGAAAGAGGAGTCCCGCTTGCAGGCAGCCAGCCGAGGTTGACCGAAAAGAGGATGATCAAGAGAAGCGAGATCCAGAAGTTCGGCAGAGAAATTGCGGCGAAAGAGAAAAAGCTAATGACGCTATCGACCATTCCATTGGGCCGTCGTGCGGCCAGGGAACCCAGCAGAAGGGCCAGGGGGATGCTGACGATCAGTGTCGCGATCAGGAGCTTACTCGTCTGAGTTAGCGCAGGGAGGAGTACATCCATAACCGGGCGCGAGTAGAGGTTGGAGTAACCGAAGTCCCCCTGCAACGCGGTCGTCAGCCAATGGCCGTAGCGGACGAGCAGAGGCTGGTTCATGCCATAAAGCTCCCGCATCCGGGCGATCGTCTCAGGCGTCAGCGAGGGATTACCCTCCAGCATGTTTTCGATGGGATCGCCGGGCATGAGCCCGATCATGACGAACAGCAGGAAGGACATGATCAGGACGACGAACAGAGCCTGCAACAAACGGGAAATCGTATAGCGCAGCATCGGATCAGTCCTTGAAATGGCACGCGGCGAGCTGACCTGGACGGCCGGGTGCGGGCAATAGGGCCGGCCTTTCCCGGCGGCAAATGTCCTGTGCCCGCGGGCAGCGGGTGTTGAACACGCAACCGGGCGGGGGCGCGAGCGGTGTAGGGATCTCGCCCTTCAGAGCCTGGTGCTTGCGTCGTCCGCGCCCGATGCGCGGCACGGCATCCAGCAGAGCCTGGGTGTAAGGGTGGCTCGGTGTTCGGAAGATCTCATCGCGTGGGGCCACCTCCATCAAGCGGCCGAGGTAGAGAACGGCCACGCGGTCCGCCAGGTGGTGGACCACGCCGAGATCATGGCTGATGAAGAAATAGCTGATCCCGTGTTGATCCTTGATGTCGGCGAGCAGGTTCAGGATCTTGGACTGAATGGACACGTCAAGCGCCGACAGCGGCTCGTCGGCTACGATCAGCTCCGGCTCGCCAATCAGCGCGCGGGCGATGGCGATGCGCTGCCTCTGCCCGCCTGAAAACTGATGCGGATAGCGCCGGGCGGCATCAGCGGGCATGCCGCCCTGCTCCAACACGTTGGCGGCTCGGCCCAGGCGCTCCTTCTGCCCAATGCTGCGCAGACGCAGGGGTTCTGCGACAATCTCACCGACCGTCATTCTTGGGTCGAGTGCGGAGAACGGATCCTGGAAGATGATCTGCGCAGGATTTTCCCCTGGAGCGGCAGCCCGGGAACTGTTGAAGCGAACGTTGCCCGCCGTCTGCTTGCGCAATCCCGCTACGACATAACCGAGCGTGCTCTTGCCGCTGCCGCTTTCACCCACGATGGCGAGCGTCTCGCTCCGTCCGACTTTGAGCGACACGTCCTCAACCGCGCGCAATGACAACGGTGACTGCAGAAAGCCGCTTTTGAGCGGAATATGAACACTGACGCGGTCGATCTCGAGAAGTGCTGTCATGGGGCCACCTTGAAGCAAGCTACGCTGTGGCCCGGTACCACCTCGCGCAGTTAGGGTTCGGTCTGCCGGCATTCGTCGCTAGCGAGGCTGCAGCGGGCAGCGAAGCGGCATCCGGTTTTGGGCACGGACCGGACGCTGCCTTGAATGACGTGGAGCCGCTTCACGGGGTGGTCTGGATCCGGCAGCGTTGCAATCAAACCTCGGGTGTAGGGATGCAGAGGGTTCGCGAACAATTCCTCGGCGGGTGCGTATTCCACGCCCTTGCCCGCATACATGACGAGGATGTGATGAGCGACCTCGGACACAACAGCCAGGTTATGGCTGATGAACTGGATCGCCATGCCGGTTTTGTCTTGTAACTCCACCATCAGGTCGAGAATCTGCGCCTGGATCGTCACGTCGAGCGCTGTGGTCGGTTCATCGGCAACCAGGAGCTTCGGCTTGCATGCCAAGGCCATGGCGATCATCGCCCGCTGGCGCATGCCGCCTGAAAGCTGGTGCGGATAATCCTCGGCCCGACGCGCTGGGGACGGGATGCCGACCGAGGCGAGTAGCTCCACGGCCCGTTCCTTTGCCGCGCGCCGGCTCAGGCTCTCATGAGCGACCAAAGTCTCCGCGATCTGGCGGCCCACGGTCATGACCGGGTTCATCGCCGTCATCGGTTCCTGGAAAATCATGGCAATGTCGCGGCCGCGCAGACGACGCCACTCGGCAGGGGTCAGCCTGGCAATGTCGCGGCCATTGAACACGAGCTGTCCGCTGATCCGCCCGCCGCCCGGCACAAGACCGAGGAGCGCGAGCGCGGTCATGGTCTTGCCGCTGCCGCTTTCGCCTACGATTCCCAGAGTCTCGCCTGGCGCGATGGCATAGCTGAGATTACTGACCACCTCGCTGTGCCCCGTTGCGTTGGGGAACGAAATCGTCAGTCCTCGCACATCCAGAAATGGGGCCGGTCGTCGCATATCCGGGTTTGAACTTGCGGCTGTTCCAACAGACATCTCTCCGATGGATCGCGCAACAAGGGGCTGTCCGGTATCGAAATGCAGATCCACCCGTTTTCCTCCCTTGGCGATTGCCCCGGCCAAGCCGGTCACCGCCTTAAATTCGTGGCCCTGCCGCGTTTCTTCCGCTGCGGTCAGGGCGCATGAGTATGTGCCTGCTTACTGGAGGTCGATGACGCCTACGCCGTCTCTGATCTCCACCTTCGTACCAAACGGCTCCGACAGGCGGCGGTACCGATCGAGAATGCGCACGGCATCCTCACCTTTCGCCATCATTGGACGGCCTTCGGTGTTATGATGCTCGCCCTTGCCTGTCCGGCGGGTCTGGTTGGCCTGAGGAGTGGAGTCATGCCCCATCTCGGCCGGATGCAGGAGGATGCGCTTCACTTTGTGCTCGTCCATTTCCAGCTGGATGATGGCGGAGCTCCACCAAGTATCGGATGGCGTATCGAGCCCCGGGTGAAGCGGATGTGCAGCCGGCGTGAGCATCGGCAGGCGGTCTACATCATGGCCCCAGGCATCGTAGCTGTCGTACGGCACGCGCTGGATGAATTCGGACTGGGCGAAGAAATTGCCAAGACCATAGAAGATCGGCTTGCCATTGTGGATCTCGATGCCAAGCGTGCGGTGCCATCCGTGCCCAACATAGATGTCGGCTCCACCGTCGATGACGGCATGGGCAAATTGCCGGACGAACTGCGGGGGAGTGTCGCCGCGCGGACCGTCGGAGACGCTGAAGTGATGTGCGACGATGACGAGATCTGCCATCGCACGTGCCTCGTCGACGGAACGCAGGTTGCGCTCGAGATCGCGCTGATGGCAGCGGCTGATGATCTCGCAGCGATCGCCGACGAAGAAGGAGTCGGGGTCGCCCCATTGCTGTGACCCCGGGATCTGGATGCCGAACGAACCCGGCCGTCCGTGCTTGGGCGCCTTCGCAATGTTGAGCTTCTTCGCGAAGTCCTTGAGGTTCTCGGCCGTCTGTCCATCGACCATGAACTCGAAGTTCAGGCGCTGCGGATTGACGCCGGGCCGGCCCCGCAGCCCACCCTTGGGCAGACTGGCCCACATGAAATGCTGATTGCCCGAGCTGGTGGAGACGAGCGCAACGCGGCCGTTCTTCTTTTCGACATAGCCAGGCTCGCTCGCCAATTCGAGATCGGCCCCGGTACCGGCTGTGACGATGCCGGCGTCCTTCATGTACTTCTTGGTGGCCAGAAGTCCCTCTGGGCCAAAGTCGTAGCTGTGGTTATGAGCCGTCGACATGATATCGAAACCGACCCACTTTAGATCCTTGGCGATCTCGGGGTCCGACATCATGAAGCTGCCGATCCCCTGGCCACGCGCTGGCCATTTGAGCTCGTCGTACTCGGCGAAATTCATCTCGAGGTGGCCGTAAGTGACGTCGGCATCCTTGAGCAGTTCGCCCACCTTCAAGAACTCAGGTTCGTCATGCATTGCAAACGGTCGGCTCAGCATGCACTCGCCCGCCAACGCCACTTTCCAATTGCGCGTTTTCATTCGTCCTCCCCTCGTCTTCTGGACATGCGCGGGGGCTGCCAAAAGCTGGTGGCAGACGCTGGCCCGCTGGTGATCCGGCAGGCTTGCGCCCGCAGCCTAATATTGTTTCATCCTCCCGCAGCCTGTCGTTCGTCTCGGGCTCGGTTGCAAAGAAGCTAACAAGGCCCACGTGGTGTCACTAGGCGGCCCGACATACTTTCAGTTATGCCGTTTTGTTATGGCCTGCCGCGTCGGGAGCAGCGCAAGATGTGTTCTTGATTGAGCGCTAAGCCGGCCGGAGGAGGTTGCGGAACCCGCGCACTGCTGTTGAGATCCATCCGTGTCGAATCCTGTGAGTGAGTCCCTGGCGAGCGATCCCGCCATGCCGAGTCCGAGAGTGGTCATCGCCACGCTCGGGAATCACGCAGATCCTTGCCTGGGGGCTCCTCTTCTATCTGCCTGCCGTGCTCGCGCAGCCGGTCGCCGCCAACACCGGAGGTTGCTCGGCTGGGTCGTGTTGCACCGGGCGGCCTGTTCCTGAATTAGCTTTCCGAGCCTTGAGGAGCGAGGGATGATGAGTGAACGCATAGGACGTCATGAGGTTGAGCGCAGCAGGATGGCCAATAACTCGGTTGCCACGAAGAGCGTCGCCATTGGAATGGCCCGGATAGGAGCTTCCTCAGTGGGCGCCGTGGCACTCGGCGCTGTGGCACTTGGCGCATTGGCGATTGGTGCGCTCGCGATTGGACGACTGGTGGTCGGAAGAGCGCGGATCAGCCGCGTGGAGATCGATGAGCTTGTGGTTGGGAAGCTTGTTATCCGCGATAGGCAGCCATGATGCATAGGATTGGAATCCAAGCCCGCCATGAGACCGGCCATTGTCGGGCGGATCGGATACGGGAGCCGGTTCGACTACACGGCCATCGGCAGCGTCGTGAACCGCGCCGCGAGGCTCTGCGCGTCAGCATCGGATCGGGAGATTTTGCTGGATATCAAAATCGCCGAAGCCGTGAGCGGCAAACGCGCCCTGATCCCGCTCGGAGCCCGCCTGCTCAAGGGCTACGACGAAGAGATTCCCGTGTTCGGCCTATCCTCTGACGAGCGGGCTCGACTTGAACAGTTGCACTACGGTGATGGCAGCCTCGCGGCCCTCACCAGCGAAGCCGGTGAGACGCTCGTTTCTCCTCTGAACGGTGAATCCATCACCAGGATCAAAGCAATAACCAACCCGATTGCCCCCATGTGGAAGGCGATCAGCGTCATTCCGAAGGCGTCCAGTTTATGGCGCCCGTTCATGATCATTGCGCCGATGATGAAGACGGCCATCACCCACCAGAACACCGGGGGCACACTCTTCGTGGCGAACTCGAGTCGGCTCTGGCGCAGATCCTCCAGTTTCTCCACGTAACCTCGTAAGGCACTGGCGGCTGCGGGATTGTCCGCTGCCACCGTGTTGACCTGTGCTACGAGCAACGCCAAGGCACGATCTGTTTCCTCCGCAAGCGACGGATTATGCTGGGCGAGCAGCTCCCACTCTGCGGAGACCGTCGACCTGACATAGTCCTTAACGCGCTCACTCGCGGTTGACGCCTCCTTGGTCCCCAAAGTCTGGAGGTCTCGAACAAGCCGCGCGATGACCGAAGCCTCCCGAAGCTCCGCGTCATCAGCCTTCCCGAGATTGGAGCGGACTTCCGTCAGCACCAGAGCAAGAACGAAAACGGAGAATGCCAGAAGGCTTCCATGGACCACATCGGCCAGTTTGCTGTGGCTCTCGAACGCCTCGTCGTGGGGTGAAAAGAAAAGCCGCCGCGAGATCAGGGCGAGAACAAGGGCGAGACCGGCGGTGCAGACCACTCCCCCGACGAGAATGACCGCATCACTGCTATTAGCGATCAGCTTGTATAACCAGTCCATGATCTCTACCGTCTCCGCAATCAGGTGGAGGATGACGTCCTCATCGCGCCCCGGTATCTTCACCCGGAGGAATTGCACGTCATGCTCGCCGCCGAGGAATGCTACCTCAAGAACCCGGCCATTCGTGCCAGATATTTTGATGGTCGCCAACGGGCGGATCGAGCTGCCGTCACGGTACTCGCGTCTGACCGGCTGTAGCGGCGTGTGGTGAAAGCAGATCTTCGCACCGCGACTACGCCAGCCCACCACACTCCGTTCAACGATATAACCGACGGCGTGCGGGATCTGTGACGGCTTCGAGCCGCATGGGCAGTGCCGCGACTACTTCAACGCCACTGGCCATGGATCCGTGTGAACGTCCGCTGCTCCAGCGCATCGTAAGGAAAAGTGGATCCGGTTTTCAGTGACGCGGACCTCCGATTCCGCTCTCAACGATGCGCTCTTCAAGGTCTGGAGCATCGGCCCCGAAAGTGGGTCCACTTTCGGGGCCGATGCTCCAGGGGGCAGGCGGTGGCGTTCGCCGACTTTTCGGAATGTCTGGTGCTTCCCGCGTGAGTGGACATTCGGCTCACTTCCGCCTTGTGCCATAAGCTGCTCTTCCTGTTGACCTCAACACAGTTGCGATGTGCGTCGTCTGGTCAGGCTAAGGCCAGACCTCCGACCCATCACGCCCGAGGCACCGGATGGGGAACTCTTTAGGTTTAGCGGCAGGCACCTGTCTTATCCTGTCAAGCCAATGTCCCGTCCGATCAAGCATGCTCCCGCGAACTGATGTTCATTGCGCACCTAAGACGTCACGCGCCCCTGAATCGAGGATGATCCCCTTCGCCTTGCTCGTCGGGCGGTTGATCGGCCGTCTTCCACAGGAGGATCCTGGGCATGAAGGAAGCCATATCATTCGCCCTTTCCCTCGCCACTGCCAGCCTTCTGGCCATCTCCGTAGCCCAGGCTCAACAGACCACCGGCACGCCAGGGGCACCGGATGCGACCACCACCATCGACGGACGGCAACTCCCCGCACCGGACCCCCAGTTCGGCGGCGTGATCAGGGACGACGCCTTGCAGTCCACGCCGTGGTGGGCGCCGCGTATCGTGCCGCCGCAAGGCGCGCCCAACGTCCTGCTGATCATCACCGACGATGCCGGCTTCGGGGTGCCCAGCACCTTCGGCGGGGTCATCCCGACGCCAGCGCTGGATCGCGTCGCCAATCAAGGCCTGCGCTACAACCGCATGTTCTCTACCGCGCTGTGCTCGCCCACGCGCGCGGCGCTCATCACTGGGCGCAACCACCATTCGGCCGGCTTCGGCGTCATCTCCGAGCAGTCCACGGGCTTTCCCGGCTACAACAGCATCATCGCCAAGGACAAGGCCACCATCGGCCGGATCCTCAAGGACAATGGCTACGCCACCTCCTGGTTCGGCAAGGACCACAACGTGCCGGCCTTCGCGGCCAGCCAGGCCGGGCCGTTCGACCAGTGGCCGACCGGCATGGGCTTCGAGTACTTCTATGGCTTTGTCGGCGGCGACGCCAACCAATGGCAGCCGAACCTTTTCCGCAACACGACGCAGATCTATCCGTTCGAGGGCAAGCCGGTCGGAAGCTGGAATCTGGTCACCGCGATGGCCGACGACGCCGTCGACTACGTGAACCGGATGCACCAGATCCAGCCGGGCAAGCCGATCCTCGTCAAGTATGCGCCCGGTGCCACGCACGCGCCGCACCACCCGACCAAGGAATGGGTGGACAGGATCAGCCGGATGAAGCTGTTCGACGAGGGCTGGAACAAGGTGCGCGAGCGCATCTTCGAGAACCAGAAGCGGCTCGGCGTGATCCCCAAGGACGCCACGTTGCCACCTTGGCCCAAGGACGTGCTGAAGGAGTGGGATGCGCTCTCGGCCGACGAGAAGAAGCTGTTCATTCGCCAAGTCGAGGTCTTCGCTGCCTATGTGGCCTACAGCGACCACGAGATCGGACGCGTGATCCAGGCCTTCGAGGACATCGGGCAGCGCGACAACACGCTGATCATCTATATCAACGGCGACAACGGCACCAGCGCCGAGGGCGGTCCGAAGGGGACACCCAACGAGGTGGCGTTCTTCAACGGTCTGAACGAATTGCCTGTCGACGTTCAGATGAAGTTCTACGATGTCTGGGGCACCGAGCAGACCTACAACCATATGTCTGCCGGCTGGTCATGGACCTTCGACACGCCGTTCTCATGGTTCAAGCAGAACGCCTCGCAGCTCGGCGGCATCAACCAGAACATGGCCGTGTCATGGCCGGCGCGCATCAAGGACAAGGGCGGGTTGCGTGAACAGTTCGTGCACGTGAGCGACATCGTGCCGACGATCCTCGAGGCCGCTGGCATTGGCGCGCCGGACATCGTCGATGGCATCCAGCAGGCGCCGATCGAGGGCACAAGTTTCGCCTACACGTTCGATGCGGCGAACGCTTAGGCGCCGTCGCGGCACACGACGCAGTACTTCGAGATGATGGGGCAATGGGCGCTGTACCATGACGGCTGGTTCCTGAGCACCAAGGTCAATCGCGCTCCGTGGGAGGCGTTCGGCGCAGCCAATCCCGACCCGCTGAACAATCAGGTGCTCCAGCTCTACGACCTCAATACGGACTTCAATCAGACCACCGACGTGGCTGAGAAAAATCCGCAGAAGGTCGACGAGCTGAAGCAGCTATTCGTCGCGGAGGCGAAGAAGTATCAGATGTTCCCGATGGATGCTTCGGTCGCCGCGCGCATTGTCGCTCCTCGGCCGAACATCACGGCGGGGCGCTCGGAATTCGTCTATACCCGGCCGATGACCGGGCTGCCGCAGGGCGACTCGCCGCTGCTGCTGAACACCTCCTATACGATCACGGCCGACATCGAGGTGCCGCCGGGAGGCGCCGAGGGGATGATCCTGACCTCGGGCGGGCGCTTCGCCGGCTACGGCTTCTATCTGCTCCAGGGCAAGCCGGTGTTCCTGTGGAATCTCGTCGACCTGAAACGCGTCAAGTGGGAGGGCCCGGACGCCCTCGCACCCGGCAAGCACACGCTGGAATTCGACTTCAAGTACGACGGTCTGGGCGTCGGCACCCTTGCCTTCAACAACATGAGCGGCGTCGGTCGCTCCGGCACCGGCACGCTCAAGGTCAACGGCAAGGCGGTGCAGACGATCGCGCTGCCGCAGACGCTGCCGATGATCCTGCAATGGGACGAGTCCTTCGACATCGGCTCGGACACGCTCACCGGCGTGAACGACGCCGATTACAAGCCGCCTTTCCCGCTGACCGCGAAGTTGAGCAAGCTATCGATCAAGGTGGATCGGCCGAAGCTATCGCCTGACGACATCAAGAAGCTGGAGAGTGCACAAGCCGTCGCAGTGGACGGCACGCCGCTGACGCGCGTCCAACCAGGGCCTCATTAGCCGGGCACGCCAATCCGCGCCGCGCGACCGCTCCAGGCGCAGACCGGGCAGATGGGTCCGATCTGCGCTCGCCGCTAAAGACGTAAAGACACCGAGGAAGCCGTCAGATGTTGGACAGCTTTCGACGCGAACCCATCGAAGGCGGCCACATCGACCATCTCCTCTGGGTCAGATTTTCACATTCCGGTCTCTGAATGAACGTCAGCTCCTACCCGCCTAAGCGGACCAGTGGCTTTGGCCCGGGGAGTGCCAGGAAGAGACGTTCCGAGTTTCTATGATTGCCTCACTTTCAACGCTAGAGGGTGTCTGGAAAATCGGGTTGAGCCCATCTGAAGGGCATGACAGCCCTCAACTACGACACCGACCTGAGCAATGCGGAGCGGGCGATTCTGGCGCCGCTCCTTGCCCCCACAACCCGCCGCGGACGCCCGCGCAAGCACGATCTGCGGGTGGTGCTGAATGCCATCCTCTACGTCCTGCGCAGCGGAGAACCCTGGCGTCTGCTGCCACACGAGTTCCTGCCCTGGCAGAGCGTGTATGATCACTTTCGACGATGGCGCCAAAGGGGGATCTGGCGCTCGATCAATGATGGCCTGCGCACCCGAGCCCGGATGCTGGCCGGCCGCACTCCGCAACCGCACGCCGCCATCATCGACAGCCAGACAGCCCGGAGCAGCGAGGCTGGTGGGGTACGCGGTTACGATGGTGGCAAGCGGATCTCCGGCCGCAAGCGCCATCTGGTGGTCGACACGCAAGGACTAATCCTACACGTGTTGGTGCATCCGGCCGACGTGCATGACCGTCGCGCGGCGGAAGCCGTGTTAGTCGAGTCGAGAGGCCGCTACCCCGAGGTGGAATGCCTGTTTGCCGACATGGGTTATCAGGGGCTGGCCACCTGGCTCTCTGCTGAACTCGGATGGATGCTCCTGATCGTGAAGCGACCACGTCGTTGGGTGCGCGTGCCGGCCGACCAGCCCGCACCCGAGATGCCGGCCGGTTTTTCTCTTCTGCCTCAACGCTGGATCGTCGAACGCACCTTCGCATGGCTGATCCGGAACCGGCGCTTGGCGAAGGATTGGGAACGCCTCTCGGCCACAACCGAGACGTGGATCTATCTCGCGATGTCCCGCCTCATGACCAAAAGATTAGCCCATGCAGCAGCT
Organism: Microvirga sp. GN3; assembly: GCF_055792825.1. Classification (NCBI taxonomy): domain Bacteria; kingdom Pseudomonadati; phylum Pseudomonadota; class Alphaproteobacteria; order Hyphomicrobiales; family Methylobacteriaceae; genus Microvirga; species Microvirga sp. GN3. Next base: position 8,399 of record NZ_JBVVAK010000047.1, on the reverse strand, counting down.
TAATTTCCAGACACCCTCTAGCGCATCGGACCCATTAGTGGACTCCACTTTGGATCCGATGCTCTGGAGGCGCACGCAAAGGCAGTACTGGGCCAGACCTTCGCATCACATCATTCTCAGCACCGCTCCGACCTGAAGCGCTTCCATGATCCTCACAGCGTGAAGTATTCGCGAGGGTGTGAGTCCGCCGGGCCGGGATTGATGTCGATCACGCTCGGCTTCTGACTGCCTGAAGAAAGCCCATAGAGCTCACGGCCTTGATCATGCGAGCTGGCCGTGAAGTAAAGTCTGCCGTCGAGCGCGGCAAAGTCCGTCGGGGAAGAATCGTCCGTTCCCGGATTGATGTCGACCAGCGTGGGCTTCGTCTTGCCGGAAGAGATCCGGTAGAGTTCGTTGCCATGCTCCTCAGAGTTGGCCGAGAAGTAGAGACTGCCCTTGAAGACGGTCAGGTCGAGTGGGGCGGAGTCGGCTGGTCCTGGGTTGATATCGATCAGGATTGGCTCAGTGCTGCCGCGGGGAAGGCGATAGAGTTCGGTACCATGCTCTTCCGTCCAAGCCGTGAAGTACAGGCTTCCCCGAAAGGCGGTAAGATTGGTCGGGAAGGAATAGGTCTGACCTTGGTTGATATCGATTATGGTCGGCGTCCTGCTTGCACCGTCGAGATAAGAGAGCTCCGTCCCGGTCTCTGCACTGAATCCGGCAAAGTAGAGCTTGCCATCAAACTTCTCGAAACCGCTAAAGTAGGTGGAGAACGATCCTGCCGGACCAGGGGTCATGTCGATCAGAACGGGCTTCGTGCTGCCGGGGGACAGCCGATACAACTCAGTCCCACTCTGCGGCGTATCTGCGGTGAAATAGAGATGCCCCCTGTACTCCGTGAAGTCTCCGAAGATCCCCGGCATCGAACTCTTCTCGCCGGGATTGATGTCGATCACGGTTGGCTTGCTGCTGTCGGCAGAAAGGCGATAGAGTTCCTCCCCCCGCGCCTCCGTGAAGGCGGTGAAGTACAGGCCCCCCTTATAAGTCACGAAGTTCTTTGGGTCCGAACCCACGTGATACGGATCGGACCTGCTTTGGTCGGGATTGATATCGATCAGAGTCGGCACATTGCTCTCAGGAGAGAGACGATAGAGTTCGGTGCCGTTCGCTGCCGTGGTGGCGGCGAAGTAAAGCTGTCCCTTGTAGACGGTGAAATTGTGTGGATATGAGCTCTCCTGGCCGCGCTCGATGTCGATCAATGTGGGTTTGGAGCTTCCGGGAGAGAGGCGATAAAGCTCATAGCCGTGTCCCGGAGCATAGGCCGAAAAATAGACCTGGCCTTTCAGAGCCGTGAAGCCGGTAGGATCCGATCCCTCCTGACCCGGAACGAGATCGATCAGGGTCGGCCGCGTGCCTCTCTGAGGGAGATAATAGAGCTCTGCTCCGTGCTCTTCCGTAGTCGCGTTGAAGTAAAGCAATCGCTTGGACATAAAATATCCTCCTCAACGAATTGACTGAAATCCCTGATGCCCACATGGGCTGAAATGGATTGTGGCTTGCTGCGGACGGCACCTCCTAAGATCTTCGCGCTCCTAGAACCGTCGAGGGCTGTGCTCATTGTCGAGCGAACCAGCACATCGGATATGCTCTCACACTCGCTCACGTTCTTTGAGCCTTCCGTCGGCCAAATCACCCCAAATAGAAAGTCAACAATCCTGAAGCGATCTGTTTTCATGCGCTGGACTGCCGATAAGGCAGGCTTGAAGTCAATGATGGTGCTTGCCGTCCCGGCGAGTCAGGTGAGTCGGTAACGGCTGCGATTTGGATGGATTCCGGTGGTGTCGGAGCCATTCTTGCATCGGGCCTTCAGTGATGCCCTGTCCGAACTCTTTCCCGGATCAAGGATTGCTCTTCAATTCAATGTATCACCGGCCGACTGTTGGGCGCTGACCAGCCAGACACGTCCAAGAAAGACTGACAGGATCGCGTGCACGGCAACCGCCGGCCACAGCAGCACACCGGTCCCATCGCCTGCGATGCCGAGGTAGGCGAGGTACAGGGCAACAAGCGTACTGTAGGTCAGCATGCCAACCAGCGGCGGACCCGGCCAGCACGCGATCCCCAGTCCGATCAGCGCGAGGCCGGCCACGCGTGCCACCGACGCGGCGACGCCGACGAGTTCCTCACCGAGCAGCAGCTGCCCCACGAGCGACGGAACAAGCAGCAACGCCATGCCGGTCGCCGCTTCAGCGACAGCGGCGGCTATCAGTACCCGTTGCGTCGCCCCGATCATGCTTGGCCCCTCGCGCTTCCATCCTGGCTGGAAACGACTGCTTCTCTCAGGGATTGGCCTCCGCACGCTTTTCCGGTTCAAGCCTGAAGGTCAGCCTGTTGATCTTGCCCGTGAACTTGAATGGCGTGTCGTAGCGATACTCCAGCAGCGCAACCGGCGTACGGGTATCCTGACCGACGTCGAAGGCTTCATCCTCCAGGAACGTGACAGGGGTCGTGTGGTCCAGGGAATTCCGCACCACCTCCTTGCCGTCCACCGACAGTACGCCCGTCCCGCCCTTGCCAAACCCGGCCGCATCTGCCTTGAAGTCGAACAGGATGGTGTGCCTGCCGGGCTCCAGCTCAGGCCCTTCCCATGTCGTGCGCTTCAGGTCGAGCAGGTTGTACAGGAACACCACCTTGCCCCGGCCGACGCCGAATTCGCCCTTGCTCAGGAACAGGCCGTAGCCGCCGAAGCGCCCGCCCTGGGTCACGATCATGCCCTCCGCGCCACCCGCAGGAATCTCGACCTCAGCCGTGATGCTGTAGGACTTGTCCAGGATGTTCGGCGCGCCGCTGGCGAGCACACCGCTCAGCTCACCTGAATACGTGAAGACCTTGCGCCCCGCCGTGAGGCTCGGACGCGGCGTGGTGAAGCGCGCGAGCGTGGAGTTGTCGAGCGGCAGCACGTCGTGCTTCTTCGCCTCGGCATAGAACAGGTCCTGCATCTGCTTGAGCTTGTCCGGCATCCGGGTGGCGAGATCGTTCGACTGGGTCGGGTCCTCCTGGACATTGTAGAGTTCCCAGTTGTAGCCGGTGATCACGTCCGGGGGCATAGCGGTGCTCGGCTCCCAAGGGAGCGAAGCCGGGGTCGTGGCAGCCACCCACCCCTCCTGATAGGTCGCGCGATTGCCGAGCATCTCGAAATACTGAGTGGTGTGCCGGGTCGGGCCCTTGGCGTTCGCCTGGTCCCATGTGTAGGTCATGCTGATGCCGTCGATCGGACGCTGCTTGATCCCGTTGATCGTGTCGGGTGCCGGGATTCCGGTTGCCTCGAGGATCGTCGGCACGATGTCGATGACGTGGTGGAACTGGCTGCGGATGCCGCCGAGATCGTGATGTGCCCGGGCCAGGACATCGCCACGCCCTGGGCCGTCCCGCCGAAGTGCGACGCAATCTGCTTCGTCCACTTGAACGGCGTGTCCATGGCCCAGGCCCAGCCGGCGGCAAAGTGTGGGAATGTCCGTTCCGAGCCCCAGAACGGGTACCAGAGGTACTGGTCCTTCACCGGCACAGGAACGCCGTTGAAGGTGGTGAACTCGTTCGGTGTGCCGTTGAGCATGCCTTCGGGGCTCGCGCCGTTGTCGCCGGAGATGCAGATGATCAGCGTTTCATCGAGCTTACCCATGTCCTCGACCGCCTGGATGACCCGGCCGATCTCGTGGTCCGTGTAGGCAAGGTACGCCCCGTAGACGTCCGCTTGCTTGGTAAAGAGCTTCTTCTCCTCCCAGCTCAACGCATCCCACTGCGGCAGTTCCTTCGGCCACGGCGTCAACTGCGCATTGGCGGGCATGATGCCCAGCCGCTTCTGGTTGGCGAAGACGGTCTCGCGCAGCTTGTTCCAGCCCTCGTCGAAGAGGCGCATGTCGCTGATCTTCTTGATCCACTCCGGCGTCGGATGATGCGGAGCATGCGTGCCGCCCGGCACGTAATAGACGAAGAACGGCTTGTCGGGCGCGATCTCGTTGAGTTCCTTCATGTATCGGATCGCATCGTCGGCCATGGCGGTGGTCAGGTTCCAGCCGGGATTGCCCTGGAAGGGATAGATCGCCGTGGTGCTGAGGAACAGGTTGGGCTGCCACTGGCTGGCGTCGCCCCCGACGAAGCCGTAAAAATACTCGAAGCCCATGCCGATCGGCCACTGGTCGAACGGTCCGGCCTGGGTCGCCTGATAGAAGGGCGTGTTGTGGTTCTTGCCGAACCACGAGGTCGCATACCCATTCTCCTTCAGGATGGTGCCGACGGTACCAGTCTCCTTCCGGATGACCGTGTCGTACCCTGGGAACCCCGTGGCCATCTCGCCCACGACCCCGGTACCGGCCGTGTGGTGATTGCGCCCGGTGATCAACGCCGCCCTGGTTGGCGAGCACAGCGCCGTGGAGTGGAAGTTCGTGTAGCGCAGCCCGCTATTCGCAATGCGGTCCAGGGCCGGTGTTGGAATGACGCCGCCGAAGGTGCTGGGTGCGCCGAATCCGGCATCATCCGTCATGATCAGCAGCACGTTAGGCGCGCCTTGGGGCGGCACGACGCGCGGTGCCCACCACGCCGTCGACTCCGAGGCCTGTTCCCGGATCACGCCGCCGAAGGCCGGATCGGGCGGCGGCAGTTGCCTGCCCCCGATGGTCGTTGTGGCGCCGGGCGAGCCCGGCGTGCCGGTCACCGGCTGGGCCTGGGCGATGGAGATGGTCAGGACGCTGGCCGTGATCAGGGAAAGGCTGAGAGCTGCCGCTTTCATGTCCACGCTCCCAGGCTCAATGGGGAGGCTCGCGGGGGAGGCCCGCGGGCGATGCCCCTCCTGCCCCGGACCAGCCGGTAAACTGAACACTACGCTGAACCTTGAGGGCTTCTTGATCGGGTGGGACATCCTCTTGACAGAACCGGACAGGTGGTCAGCGCTTTAAGGATGTCGGCCGTTGCACGACCGTGGTTGGCTGCCACCAAAGAACATTGCTTCCCAAACGATAGAGCAGTTCCGGCGCTAGCGTCCGTGTCGGTTCAGACCCTGAAGGTTCCCTACCTTCACAAAGGTCCGCTTACGCTGGGCGAGCAGACCGAAGCACTGCTTCCGAGAGGCGCCAGAACCTACTGCTGAGCAAAACGGGCTTGTCGAGTTGCGGTGCGGCTGTCCCTAGTTCGAGTCCATCCCTATGCGCCGAGCTGCCTCTTGGAACAGAACCTCGTCCTCTCGTGCGAACCGCATTGCAGTGAGAAAGTCGCGAACATCATAACGAGGGAGTGTTCTATGAATGGCGGTGAGATACTCACGTGCCTGATCAATCCGCCCGGCCAGGGCTAATGATAATGCCGCAATCGCCAGGATATGAGCATGCGCGTTTGGTCGAGTGGCCGCATCCACGCTCCAGCGCGCGGCTTCCTCGAAGTTGCGTTGACGGATGAGAGCCATGGCCCGGGCGCCAAGCATGCCAAACAGCATCGGGTCGAAGGGGCTGAGACGACGCGACTGATCGGATGCCGCGATAGCCGTGCCTGGATTGCCAACCTGAGAATGGACGAACGCCAGCGTATAATGCCCCTGCGCAAAGTTGGGGCTCAGGTCGACACTCGTTTCCAACTCGCGAAACGATTGGTCATAGCTACCGCGCAGCCAAAGTGCCCTGCCCATCGCCCAATGGGCAGCCGGATCGCGATCATCGACCATGAGGCTTTGTCCGGCTGCCTCAAAGGCGCGGTCGACCTCAGGCTGGCGCTCCGCCCAACCCTGAAACGCCTTCTGGAAATGGGTGAAGGACAACCCAGCATAGGCTCGTGCAAAGGTTGGGTCGAGCCCGACGGCTATTTCGAAGAAGCGCTGCGCCTGTTCGTTGTCCATCCTGTTGAACCGGTACATATGCCATAGGCCGCGGTGATGGGCCTCCCAGGCATTCAGTGAATTTGGCGGCTTGAGAATGGCGCGATTGCGCTCCACCGCTTCAACTTCGCTGGCAATCGCGGCCACGATTCTGTCGCCGATTTCGTCCAGGACGAGGAAGGCATCATCAACAGAGTGGTTGAAGATTTCAGCCCAGACAATTCGCCCGCTTTGCACCTCCGAGAGCTCCACTTGCACCATCAGGCGGCTGCCATCGCGACGTAGCAATCCGCTGACGACATACTCGACATTCAGCATGCGTCCCGCCTCGTGGGGTGGGATGTTCCTGTCATGCAGAGCAAAAGTTGTCCCCTGTGCAATGACGAACAGACTCCGGAGCTTGGCAAGTCGAGTGATGACGTCATGGACGAGAGCGTCGGAGATTCCGCCCCGAAAACACGGTGAGCTGGATTGGTCAGTGAATGGCATAACTGCAATGGAGCCGCGGTGGGGTGCGGCGGGCGAGATCTGCACGACTGCTTTAGCCGCCGGCTCCGAGATGATGGTCGCGTGAGCTGAGAGCGGGCGTGCTGGCTGGGTCCTTGTAGATTGCCAAGCGTGGCGGAGAGGAGCACTATCCAGACTCTCGGCTTCAAACAGCCGGACGATTGCCTCAAGGTGATCCTTCCCTTCCTGAAAACGCTGCTGCCGGGCAAGGACCTGGAGAAGACGCACATGAACCCGCTCGTCCAGTGGGGAGAGCGAGGCCCAGCGGTTCAAGTAATCGAGAGCCTCATCATCAGTGAGGCGCTCAACAAGGTGTTCCAGAACATGTATCTGGAAGCTGCGGATTCGACGACGTTGTGCCACGAGCCAGGTGTTGAAGTTCGGGCTGCGATCCAGTTCCAAGCCCTCAAGAAACTCGTCTCCGAACCCGTCAGCAATTCTGCGCAATTGCTCCAAGGAATGGGCGGCGATGCCCAAATCTGCTGCTCGGATCATCTGCAAGGCGTCGACCTGGCATCCATCCAGATCAAGCGCTACAGCATCCGCTTCAGTCCTCACCCTGCACTTTCCGGGCTCATTGACGAGGCGGCGGATCTTGCTGAGGCACCAGCGCAGTTCCCCTCTGGGATCGTTCGGGACGTCCCATAGCAACTCGCAAAGGTGGCTTCGCGCCACGGCATTCGCGGAAAGTGCCAAATAGGCGAACAAGGCCCGCACCTTACGTGATGCCGGCAGCGCTATTGAGACATCGTTGCGTGATATGGTCAAAGGCCCAAGCATCCGCACCACGTAGGACGCGGAACCTCGGAGATCCCCCGAGATGGACGATTCCACGGCCGTTTCCACGCTGCCTACCACGTTCACCTCCACGGGCGGCTGCTACGGTCTCTTCCATAGGGCCTTAAGCCTTCCGGCTCGCCAGAACCAAAGGCCGGCTCGTCAACACCCAGGGAGGCCTGTCATGGCTGATGCCGCTGTCACGATAAACCAGGACCCACAATCCGTCCAACCGGACCTGAATGCTCTCAAAGCCCGCCAGCAGAGTGCCTGGTCGTCCGGAGACTATGCTGTCGTTGGAACCACTCTCCAGATCGTGGGCGAGGAGCTTTGCGAGGCGCTCGACCTTCGCGCAGGTCAACAGGTGCTCGATGTGGCTGCAGGCAACGGAAACGTCTCGCTTGCGGCCGCGCGCAGGTGGTGTGATGTCGTTGCTACGGATTACGTGCCTTCTCTCCTCGATCGGGCACGGGAGAGGGCTCAAGCCGAGGGTCTACCCATCGCCTTCCAGGAGGCGGATGCAGAAGCTCTGCCGTTTGCGGATGAGAGCTTTGATGTGGTGGTGTCCACCTTCGGTGTCATGTTCACTCCAGACCAGGATCAGGCCGCATCGGAACTGCTCCGAGTGTGCAAACGCGGAGGCAGGATCGGGCTCGCGAACTGGACACCGGACGGCTTCATCGGTCAGCTGTTCAAGACGGTTGGCAAGTACATGCCCCCTCCGGCGGCAGTGCGGCCGCCCTCTCTCTGGGGCAACCGTGAACGCCTTGATGAGCTGTTCGGCCGGCAAGCCGCGTCGATCCAAGCCAATGAGAGGCACTTTGTATTCCGCTACCGGTCGCCTGAGCACTGGTTGGATGTGTTCCGGAACTATTATGGACCGGTTCTCAAGATCTTTGCGGCGCTTGCACCTGATGCCCGAGGAGCTCTCGAGAAGGACCTGCTGCACTTAACCGCCGAGTTCAATCGCTCAGGCGACGACACTATGGTCGTTCCCAGCAAATACCTTGAAGTGGTGATTATTCGTTAGTTCCAAGCTTGGCATTTAGTTCCGGAGCAAGGAGCGAAATCTCGGGTCAAAACCGCGCAATTGCTACAATCAGGAAGGTCAGCTTAGACAGTCTAAGCTGACCTAGATGCTATGTCCGAGAAGTGCCGATTTCGTTGAAAAAGTCGTCGTGATTGGCGGTGGATCATGATTCCCTGATGGTGCATTCTCAGCGGAGGATCCGGTCATGATGGGCGAGCGTCTCGTGATGCAGGAGAGCCTGTTCTA
>NZ_JBVVAK010000046.1:0-57998 GCF_055792825.1 Microvirga sp. GN3 | reverse complement strand
AGCATCGAAGTCAGAGCGGAGTGGGATCGGCATGGCAACCCTCCTTGGCTCACCAAGTTGAATCACACCCACCGCAATCCTGGAAATCACGAACGAGTCAGACCTTCAGGGACCTGGTATTACATGTAGAAAGGTCAGGACTTGGCATATCTCGGAGGCAGACGGAGCATCCGCATCTGCGTGACCAACGGATCTGCCAACGACCGAGCTTGCATCTTATCGCTTGGCGCTGGACTGCCCTCGTGGAACCACGAGCTTCGACGTCAGCACCTGAACGACCTCGCCGCACTGATTGCGGGTTTCGCTGCGCAGAACCACGATGCCCCGGTCCGGCTTGGAGCGGGACGGGATGATCTCCATGACCTCACTGACGACATGGAGTTCGTCGCCGGGACGGGTCGGCTTCGGCCACGCGATCTCGCCTCCCGCGCCGACAAGGCCGCCGGCGATGGGCGCGCCGCCGTTCACGAGCATGCGCATCGTGAGAGCGGCCGTGTGCCAGCCACTGGCCGCGAGGCCGGCGAAGAGCGACCTAGCTGCAGCCTCCTCATCGAGGTGAAACGGTTGCGGATCGAACTCCGCCGCGAAGCGTTTGATCTGCTCGACATCCAGTCCGTGTGATGCACTCGTGAAGGTCTGGCCGACGTGCAGGTCGTCAAGAAACAGATGCTCTCGTTTTTGGCTGTCCATTTCTGCACCCTCCATTCATCGCTTCCAAGCAGCCTCATGAGTTGGGCGGGTTCATGACTGGATTCTCATATCTCTCGCGGGCGAGGCGCAGAGCAGCTTCTTGACCGGAGCGCAGAATCGCCTCGGAGAGAGTAGGATCCGTCGTGACACGGGCAAGTTGCAGCGTGCCGATCATCAGCCCGAAGATCGCATAGGCGGTTTCCGTCGCCTTCTCCTCCGGGAAGGACGAGGACAGTTCGGCCGCGATGATTGCGACGATCTCACTTGCCGCATCGGCCATGATTTTGCGGGTCTTCGGATCGTTGCGGGCGATCTCGGGCGCGAGTGCGGCGACGGAGCAGCCTGCCTCTGGCCGGTCGCGGTGCACCGTGCGCAGATACCGATGCACGATGGCCTCAAGCCCGTCCTCGCCACGCTCGCGGGCGGCCTTCGCGTCCGCGAGCCATGCCTCACGGCTGCTCGCATGGGCGGATGAGAGCGCTTCCCGGACAAGGTCGTCCTTGGATTTGAAATGGGCATAGAAGCCGCCATGGGTCAGCCCAGCATCGGCCATCAGGCTGGCAACCCCGGTCCCCTCGATGCCCTTGGCGCGGAACCGCGCTCCCGCAATGTCGAGGACGCGTTTGCGGGTCTGCTCCTTGTGACCCTTCTCGTAACGCAATGTCGCACTCCATTCCTAGTGGGCTTTACATTATCGTCATCATACTATATGTCAACAATCATATAACGGAGGCCCCGATGTCGTCGCATGATCCGGTCGTGATCGTTTCCGCCACTCGCAGCCCGCTCGGTCGGTTCCAGGGCAGCCTCTCTGGGCTGGGCGCCCCGAAGCTCGGCAGCCATGTCATTCGCGCTGCACTCGACCGCGCCGGGCTCGAGGCCGAAAAGGTCGATGAAATCCTCATGGGCTGCGTGTTACCGGCCGGTCAGGGGCAGGCGCCGGCCCGCCAGCTGCCCGCCAGGCAGGCCTGCCGGACGCAACAGGCGCGACGACCGTCAACAAGGTCTGCGGCTCCGGCATGAAGGCGACCATGCTCGCCCATGATCTGATCCTGGCCGGCTCGGCCGGAATCGTCGTCTCCGGCGGCATGGAGTCCATGTCCAACGCGCCGTATCTTCTGGCCAAGGCCCGCAGCGGCTACCGGGTCGGTCACGACCGCCTCATCGACCATATGATGATGGACGGCCTCGAGGATGCCTATGAGGGCGGGCGGCCGATGGGGGATTTCGGCGAGGCGACGGCGGAGGTCTATCAGTTCAGCCGGGCCGACCAGGACACTTACGCAATCGAGACGCTCACCCGGGCCCGTCAGGCCATCGGGGAAGGGGGCTTTGCAGCCGAGATCGCACCGATCGTCATCACCGGGAAGACGGGCGACACGGTCATCGACACGGACGAGAACCCGCTGAAGGTCTCACCGGACAAGATCCCATCCCTGAAGCCGGCCTTCCGGCTCGATGGCACGATCACGGCGGCGAGCTCCTCTGCCAATGCCGACGGAGCGGCGGCGCTCGTCCTCACGCGCCGCTCGATCGCCGAACGCGAAGGCCTCCCGGTCCTGGCAGCAATCCGGGGGCACGCGACCCATTCCCAGGATCCGGCCTGGTTCACCACCGCGCCGATCCCGGCGATCCGCAAGCTCCTCGACAAGGTGGGCTGGGGTGTGGGAGACGTCGATCTGTTTGAGATCAACGAGGCCTTCGCGGTCGTCGCCATGGCGGCGCAGCGGGACCTTGGCATCCCGCGCGACATCCTCAACGTGAACGGCGGCGCCTGTGCGCTCGGCCATCCCATCGGTGCGACCGGTGCGCGCCTGATCGTGACCCTGCTGCATGCGCTGGAACGCCGGGGATTGTCCCGCGGGATCGCATCCCTGTGCATCGGCGGCGGCGAGGCCACCGCCATCGCTGTCGAGCGCATGGCCTGAGTGGTCAGCCCATGGGCTCTGTTGCATCCCTCCTCTTGAACCGAAGGAACCTAGTATGAGCAAAGGACAAGGAACGGCGCTGGTCACTGGCGCTTCGGCCGGCATCGGAGCAGTTTATGCGGATCGTCTCGCCCGCCGCGGATATGATCTCGTTCTCGTTGCCCGCGATGAGACGAAATTGAAAGCTCTCACGGCCCGACTCGTCGCAGAGACGGGCGTAAAAGTCGAAATTTTGCGAGCCGATCTCGCGAATGCCGATGATATTCGTAGGGTCGAGACTCGGCTCCGCTCGGATGACATCGCCATGCTCGTCAACAATGCCGGTATCGCGGTTGCCGGGCCGACGATCGCCATGAATTCGGAGCGCCTCGACGCGATGATCCAGCTCAACGTGGTCGTGGCGACGCGCTTGGCACGCGCCGTTGCACCCGGCTTGGCACAGCGACGGAAGGGAGACATCGTCAACATTGCCTCCGTGGTTGCCATTCGGGGCGATCAGCCGGCCATCAGCGTAGGCTACGGTGCCAGCAAGGCCTATCTCCTTGCGTTCAGCGAAGGACTCGACAGCGAACTTGCGCCATACGGCGTGCGAGTTCAGGCCGTGCTGCCCGGCGTGACGCGGACGGAACTGTGGGAAAAGGGAGGGCTCGATATCAACGCTCTCCCGCAGGACATTGTTATGGAGACCGGCGATATGGTCGATGCAGCGCTTGCAGGTCTCGACCAGGGAGAGCGGGTCACGATTCCGGCGCTACCCGACGTGTCTGACTGGGTTGCCTTCAAAACAGCGCGGGCAGCCCTCCTGCCGAACGTGTCTCATCGCCTGCCGGCAGAACGCTACCGCCGCACGAGTGCCGACGGGGTTCGCTGACGCGGCCCTCCGGGTCCGCGAAGAGCGATGCTCTAATGATTGCAACAAGTATCAAGATGTTTGTTCGGGGCAATTGCATGTTTCCCGCGGCGCCGCCGCACCGTCATGAGGCCGTCATCGAGCCGCTTTAGGTCAGCTCTGTGGCCGCTTGGCCCGAGGGACAAAGACAGGCACGGATGTACTGCCTTCCTTGTCACCTCACCCAGGCGCGACAAAAGACGCTACTCAGCCGAGCTCTCAACTATCCTTAGCGTTCCTGTTGAGCCATTTGCGCAAACTTGTGTCGGAAAATGGCAATATCGGATAGCCCGCAATCCGGCAGAGCGCTTAACTAATGAGCACGGAATTAATGTAGAGGGATCTCTCTGGCAATCGTAGACGCAGCCCTTGCATAACGGGCCTTCCGCAAGTCACTTTGTGAATCGGCGGGTCGAACCATCCAAAAGCATCGCCGACAAACGTCATGTCTTGTCAGAATAAAGCATGAGCAATGTCGAGTTTGATGCGTAGGGCCAAGGCATCAAAAAGCCCGGCTTTGGGCCGGGCTTTGCATCGTTGCAGAGCGTGAGGCTTTGGCTTAGGCCGCCATGGCCTTTTTGAGGTTCTCGTCGATCTTGTCGAGGAAGCCGGTGGTCGAGAGCCATTTCTGCTCGGCCCCGACCAGCAGCGCCAGGTCCTTGGTCATGAAGCCGGCCTCGACCGTGTCGACGCAGACCTTCTCCAGCGTCGCGGCAAAGCGGGCGAGCTCGGCATTGTCGTCGAGCTTGGCCCGGTGGCTTAAGCCCCGGGTCCAGGCGAAGATCGAGGCGATCGAGTTGGTCGAGGTCTCCTTGCCCTTCTGGTGCTCGCGGTAGTGGCGCGTCACCGTGCCGTGCGCCGCTTCCGCCTCGACCGTCCGGCCGTCCGGCGTCATCAGCACCGAGGTCATCAGGCCGAGTGAGCCGAAGCCCTGCGCCACCGTGTCGGACTGCACGTCGCCGTCATAGTTCTTGCACGCCCAGACATAGCCGCCCGACCACTTCAGCGCCGAGGCCACCATGTCGTCGATCAGGCGGTGCTCATACGTGATGCCCACCGCATCGAACTTCGCCTTGAACTCGTTCTGGTACACCTCCTCGAAGATGTCCTTGAAGCGGCCGTCATAGGCCTTCAGGATGGTGTTCTTCGTGGAGAGGTAGACGGGGTACTTGCGGTTCAGGCCGTAGTTCATCGAGGCGCGGGCAAAATCCCGGATCGACTCGTCGAGGTTGTACATCGCCATGGCGACGCCGGCCTCGGGGAACTTGAACACCTCCTTCTCGATCACCGTGCCGTCCTCGCCCTCGAACTTGATCGAAAGCCGGCCCTTGCCCGGTACCTTGAAGTCGGTCGCCTTGTACTGGTCGCCGAAGGCGTGGCGGCCGACGATGATCGGCTGGGTCCAGCCGGGCACCAGGCGCGGCACGTTCTTGCAGATGATCGGCTCGCGGAAGATCACGCCGCCGAGGATGTTGCGGATGGTGCCGTTGGGCGACTTCCACATCTCCTTGAGCTTGAACTCCTCGACGCGGCCCTCGTCCGGCGTGATGGTGGCGCATTTGACGCCGACGCCGTACTTCCTGATCGCCTCGGCGGCCTCGACCGTGACCTTGTCGTTGGTGGCGTCGCGGTGCTCGACGCCGAGATCGTAGTACTTCAGGTCGAGGTCGAGATAGGGGTGGATCAGCTTGTCTTTGATGAAGTGCCAGATAATGCGGGTCATCTCGTCGCCGTCGAGCTCGACGACCGGATTCGCGACCTTGATCTTCGCCACTTTTGGCTCCTGATTGATTTGGACGCGGCGGTTGTTCCGCCTTAAAATTGCACCGCAGCACATAGAGATGCGCTGCGGTGTTGAAAGCCCCCTCGTCCGCATTGAGACGTTACAATACGGACGACACAGGTTAGACGACGACGACTTCGATCTTCCCGACGCCCTCGACGAAGCCTTCCATGACATCGCCGCGCACGACCGCACCGACGCCAGCCGGCGTGCCGGTCATGATAATGTCGCCCGGCTGCAGAGTGAACAGACCAGATAGATACGAGATCATCTCCGGCACCTTCCAGATCAGCTGGTTCAGGTCACCCTGCTGACGCAATTCACCGTTTACCTTCAATGTCACCGCGCCGGACGTCGGGTGGCCGATCTCGCTTGCGGGGACCAGCGGACCGCAGGGCGCGGAGGCTTCAAAGGCCTTTCCGACTTCCCATGGACGTCCCAGCTTCTTGGCCTCGCCCTGGAGATCACGGCGGGTCATGTCAAGACCGACGCCATAGCCGAAGACGTGATCGAGAGCAGTTTCCACGGGGATGTTGTCGCCGCCCTTGGCGAGCGCCACGATCATCTCGATCTCGTGATGCACGTCGGAAGTCTTGCCTGGATAGGGGAACTTGCCGTTCGTGACAATGTTGTCCGCATTCTTCTGGAAGAAAAACGGTGGCTCCTTGGAGGGATCGTGCCCCATTTCGATCGCATGCTCAGCATAGTTGCGGCCGACGCAATAGATCCGGTGGATCGGGAAGAGCTTGTCGCTGCCCTGAACAGGCAACGTGGCAACCGGTGCCGGCTGAATGACATAGCCGGTCATGGCGAGAGGGGCATTCATCATCTTACTCCTGCGTAATAGTCGACTTTTTTCTCAATGTACTCGATGGCCGCCGACATCAGCATCGCCGCAGCGAAGAGGATGATCGTCAGTGCCCAGAAGTTCTCCATGTCGAAGCTGCGTGAATAAAGCTCAAACAGTTCGCCATAACCGATGATCGCCACCAGAAGCTGGCCGATCACAACACCCTTTACGCCGCGCACAAGGCCGAGTCGGATCCCTGCGAGGATCTCCGGCAGTGCGGCAAGGAGAACGATTTTTCCGTAAAGAGCGAAGGGAGAGGCGCCGTAGCAGCGCCCCATTTCAATAAGCGAGTTCGGCACATGCTGAATGCCCGCTCGCGTGTCCAACACGATGATCCACACCGCGAAGAGAAAGACCGTGACGATGACCGTGGTCTCGCCCATGCCGAACAGAATCATCAACACCGGAACCAGGGCCGAGAGCGGCGCGCTGACGAAGATGTTGACCCAGATGCCGAACAGCTCGTCCACCGCCTTGAACCGCCCCATCAGCACGCCCAACGTGACGCCGACTACGATAGCCAGTGCCATGCCGACGGCGAAGCTGTGCAGCGTGATCAGCGCGGCTGCTTGCCATGTTCCGGTCTGCACCATCGCGACCCCGGCCATCAGCACGCTTGAGAGCGGCGGCACCAGGAACATCAGGCCGGACTGTCCGACCAGCTCCCAGATCAGGCACCAGACCAGGAGGGACGCCATCATCGGCACCCGGTAGCCGCAAAGTGTCATAGCTGCTCTCCTCAGTCCACGTAGTGCTTGAGGCCTTGCCAGATCTCCTCGACGGTATCGAGATAACCCTGGTCACGGCGGATGGCGTCGGGAGAGGCCGTTCGATCGATTTTCGGTTCGATGATCTGTGCGACGCGGCTCGGCCGGCGCGAGAGCAGCACGATTCGGTCCGACACGTAGACGGCTTCCTCGATGCTGTGCGTCACGAAGATGAAGGTCTTACGCTCCTTCTCCACCAGTTGCAGCAGGTCCTCCTGGAATTTGCGGCGGTTCTGTTCGTCCACCGCGGAGAACGGCTCGTCGAGGAGCAGCACCTCTGCATTGACCGCGAAGGCGCGTGCAAGACCGACGCGCTGGCGCATGCCCCCGGAGAGTTCGTGCGGGTACTTGTCCTCGAATCCTGTGAGACCGACCTCGGCGATATAGTGGCGGGCAATAGACTGGCGTTCGGCCTTGCCCATCCCCTTCAGCTCAAGCCCGAAGGCCACATTGCGCATCACCGTCGCCCACGGCATCAGGGCAAAATCCTGAAACACGAAGGCGCGTTCCGGACCGGGACCGGTGATAATCTTGCCGTTCACACGCACTTCGCCTGATGTCGGCTCGATGAGTCCGGCGATGATTTTGAGCAGGGTGGTCTTGCCGCAGCCGGAAGGGCCGAGCAGCGTCGTGAGCTTGCCGCGGGGAAAGTCGAGATCGATCAGGCGCAGCGCTTCGATGTCACCGTAGTTCTTGCAGATGCTGCGCACCTCGACGGCAACGTCGCTTTCAACCCGAGGCATCGCATGGATGGAAGCAGTGGGAGCAGTCATGTCAGCCTCTCTTCTTTTCAGGGCGCAGCACGCGGACCTCGAATGCCTCGAGTGCGGCGAGCGTCAGGGTCGAGACCAGGATGATGGAAACCACAGCGGCATACATTTCCGCATAGTTGGCCACTGAGCGATGGTAGGTAATGAGATCTCCGATTCCGGTCGGCGTGATCAGGAGCTCGGCCAGGATGACGCCGATGAACCCAGCCGCAAGGCCGAGACGCAGTCCGGCGAAGATCACCGGACTGGCATCGGGAATGATGATCTTGGTGATCTGCTGGAATCGCGTGCCCTGGAACGAACGGCACATGGCGACCAGCGAAGGATTGGCGTTTCGAACCGCCTTGTAGCCATTCAGGACAATCACCGGCAGGGCAAGCATGATGACCGCGAGGGTCTTTGCCACCAAGCCGATGCCGTACACGAACGTGATGAGCGGGATGAGGGCTGCCATGGGAGCAGATTGAAGGACAATGAACAGTGGTGCCACGAGCCACTCAGCCTTGCGTGACGAGCCCATCACGATGCCGAGCCCCACTCCGACCACGGCTGAAATGGCAATGCCAATGATCAAGGGCTGAACGGTCGATCCGTAAGCCACCAGGAGGCTGCCATCGAGCAGCATGGAGGCGAGGGCATAAAGCGTTTCGAGGAAGGTCGGGAACGCATAGCTGATCGGCACACGTCCGGCGATCTCCCAGATCAGGAAGAAGAGTCCCAGGGACACTGCCCTCACGGCGATTGGGTGGCTCGTGAACAGTCGGCCGAGGCTCAAGCCCCAGCCGGGCGGCGGATGAACGGCCCGCGCGGGGCCGTTCACTTGAGAATTCACCTGGGAGGAGGCCATCATGCCGGTCACCTCACTTGGAGCCGATTTTGGCAACGACGCGATCCAGAGAACGTGTGTCCCAGAAGTCCTCGACCTTCAGGCTGGCGGGTTCACCTGTGAGCTGGCCCGAGAGGGTATAGAAGGCGAAGTCGTCCTTCGCCGCCGCAGCACCGCCGCCGTTAAGCGGGAATGCCTTGCCCTTCGCGAGCTCGTCGAAATAAGGCCCGATGTCACTTGCTTGCGCAGCAGGCAGGTCGGGCAGCAGCTTGTACTTGGCGCGCCACTCGGAAACCACCGCCGGATTGGCTGTCACTTCGCGCCAGGTGGTGAGAATGGCCTCGACGATCTTGTCGACGTCTGCCGCATTCTTTTCGAGGAAATCCTTGTTGGCGAACAAGGCTTCATCGGTTGCGTTCACCCCCTCAAGCGGCAGGATGACGAACTTGCCGGGAGCCTGAGTCTCGAGCAGGCGGCGACCGGAGGAATCGACGATGCTGGCCTTGACGTTGCCTTGGAGCAGAGCACCTGTGCGCACCTCGGCGCCCGGGATGTAGCTGATCTTGGAGAACTTGATGCCCTGCCGCTGTTCCATCAGCTTCATGATGGCCTCGGTTCCGGAACCGCGCGAGTGAACAGCAACCTCCTGCCCGTCCAGATCCTTCCAGGTCTTGTAGAACTGACCGTTCACGGCCGGGTAGAAGCGCAGCGTTGAAAGCTGCATGAACATCCGGATCGGAGCCTTGACCTTCTGAACGAGTGCATAGGGACCGCCGACACCAATGTCAGCCTGACCGCCGACGACAGCCTGAGCGGCGATATCCTCGGATTTCAGATAGGTCATTTCGATATCGACACCCTTTTCCTTGGCGCGCTCGAAGGCCGCCAAGAGATGCAGGGATTCCACGCTGGGGATGTCGCCATAAACCACACGAACCTTGGCCGCTTCCGCTGCGTTCGATGTCATGAGCGCCGCACCAATCGCGAGAACTGCAGCGCTTGCCTTTAAGCACTTTAAGCCCTTGAACATGTTTCTCTCCCATTGTTTTGGGCGGTTCACCCGCTCTTGCTCTCAGTCGCACCTTTCGCGACCAATGCTATATTGGTCGCAATTGGCTGAATTGGTGTCAAGCATTATTTCAGTTGACGCGGTGCAATATTTAGTTAGAAGATCCAACCAATTTGAGATTGGTTGAGATCGGCAGATGCAAATGTACAGTGAGGCGGGATCCAATCGGGGCATCGTCACCCAGCTGAGGGCATACCTCGCGCAGGCCGAGTTGCCTGAAGATGGGCGCTTGCCGCCCGAACGGGATCTGGCCGTTGCCCTGGGCGTCACTCGATCCGAACTGAGGAAAGCGCTCGGGGCGCTCGAGGCCGAGGGTCAGATTTGGCGCCACGTCGGAAAAGGCACCTTCCTGGGGAATCGTCCCACCGACAGCCTTTCAGATATCGCAGCCCTGTCCAAGCGGACCAATCCGGCGGAGCTGATGCGCGCGCGCCTCATTATCGAGCCCGAGATCGCCCGCGCGGCCGCACTGACCGCGACGCCTATGCATCTCTCCGAGTTGAGACTATGCCAGACCCGGACTCAGGAAGCTGCAACATGGCGGCAATATGAGAACTGGGATACCCGCCTGCATCGCACCATCGCCGAGGCGACGCAGAACACGCCCCTTCTTGGACTGTTTGACATGTTGAATGCCCTGCGCCGGGCCGTAACATGGGGCCGTCTCCGCTCGAACCCTGTCAAGCCAGAACCCGATCATCACAGCTTTGCCGAGCACGAGATGATCATTACGGCTATCGAGAATCGCGACATGAATGGCGCTGCCGCGGCGATGCGCACTCACTTGCAGAGTGTGGAGCGCAACCTCTTGGCGCGACAGTCGAGTTAATGTTAATAATCCTAACATGGCACGGTGGGGCCTTGTGCCGTGTGCGCCCTTCACGGGGAGGGTGTGTCCAACACAAGGATCTGACTTGTGCTCAAAGCTCCGCGTCCGCCTGTAGCCACCCTTAGCATCAGCAAGAATGGCTTCCACCTTATTGGCCGGTGCTCGGTTGTTCACCGGAACGCGACGAAAATCGCAGTCGTTATCGGCGTGCGATTTAAGGCTCATGACGCCCGCAGCCATTGGCGCGGATTGTTTTGTTCAGTCAGCTTATCGGACAAAGCCCGACAGAGCTCCTCCATCGATGCCAGACTGTGAATCGGGCGGAATTCGTCGACGTGAGGCAGCATTGTCCTGATGCCGGAAGCCCGTGCCTCGAACGCGTCGAACCGGAGAAGCGGATTCAGCCATATCAGGCGGCGGCAGGAGCGTTTGAGGCGATCCATCTCGAAGGTCAGCTCTCTCGTCACTTCCCGCTCGAGCCCGTCCGTGAACAGAAGAACGATGGCGCCCTGACCGAGCACCCGACGCGACCAGTGACGGTTGAAGTCGTGCAGGGCATGGGCGATCCGTGTCCCGCCTTCCCAGTCCTGTACGCGTTTCGAGGCACGAGCGAGCGCCTCGTCCGGATCACGGCTCGCCAGCTCGCGGCTGATATTGGTCAGGCGGGTTGCAAACACGAAGGAGTAAACCCTCCGCCTCTTCTCAGCGATGGCATGAAGGAAATGCAGGAAGAGGCGGGAGTAGTCCGCCATCGATCCCGAGATGTCGACGATTGCGACCACCGGCGCATGCCGGACCGCGGGGGAGCGATAGGCCAGATCGATCACGGCGCCTCCTCCGCGCAGCGATCGCCGGAACGTCCTGCGCAGATCGATCCGCCGGCCTCTTGGGTCCGGCAGGAAGCGGCGCGTGGCCACTTCGTCGTCCGGAAGAGACATCTCGGTGATCACACGCTTCGCCATCGCGATCTCAGAGGCCGACATCTGCGCGAAGTCCTTCGTCTTCAGGATCTCGCGATCCGAGACGGTGAGGCGGGCAGAGAATTCGGTTTTCTCGACCGGGTCCGGTTTTTCCTGCCGCGGCGTGGCCAAGGCTTCGGCCACACGCAAGGCACCTGCCTGGGGCTTCTTCTCCTCCTTGCCTCCGGGGGCAATCGGCGACATCTGGGCAATCAGCTTCTCGATCAGGGCGCGCCGCCTCCAGAAGATCTTGAAGGCTTGGTCGAAGAGGATGCTGTGCTCATGTCGCTTCACGAAAACGGCGTGAAGCGTCCAGTAAAAGTCCTCGCGCGTGCCAATCCGGCCAGCCTCGACCGCAGCGATTGCATCGAGAACCGCGCCTGGGCCGACCGGCAGGCCCGCATTGCGCAAAGCTCGCGCAAAATAGGCGATGTTGTCTGCAAGGCGACCATCACCGTTTCGGCGGGGATTGCTACTCACTCGGAGATCCGCAGCGCGCTCTGGACAATGTCGAGCATTGCCTTGGCGCGGCTGCCCTGCATTTTCTGGATGTCGTCCTGATATTTTAAGAGAACGCCGAGCGTGTCCGAGACAAGCGTGGGGTCGAGCGCCACCGCATCGAGCTCCACGAGGGCGGAGGCCCAGTCCAGGGTTTCCGCTACACCCGGCGCCTTGAACAGGTCCTTCTTCCGGAGCGCCTGGACGAAGCCGACCACTTCTTGCGACAAACGCCCCGGTGCATCTGGAACGCGGCTCTTCAGGATGGCCAGCTCCCGTTCCGCATCCGGGTAGTCGACCCAATGATAAAGGCAGCGGCGCTTGAGAGCGTCATGAATCTCACGGGTGCGGTTCGACGTGATGACGACGATTGGTGGGTGATCCGCCCGAACCGTACCGAGCTCGGGGATGGTTACCTGGAAGTCTGACAGCACCTCCAGAAGAAAGGCTTCAAAGGCTTCATCCGTGCGGTCGAGTTCGTCGATCAGGAGAACCGGAGCTCCAGCCGTATCGGGCTCAAGGGCCTGCAACAGCGGCCGTTTCACCAGATACCGTTCCGAGAAAAGATCGCTTTCGAGCGTGTCTCGATCCACCGCTCCGCCAGCTTCTGCAAGGCGAATAGCCATCATCTGCCCGGCATAGTTCCACTCGTAGACCGCCGAGGCGATGTCGAGGCCTTCGTAGCATTGCAGTCGGATGAGCCGGCGGCCGAGCCCCGCCGACAGTACCTTCGCGATCTCCGTCTTGCCGACGCCGGCTTCTC
The DNA here is from genome assembly GCF_055792825.1 of Microvirga sp. GN3. NCBI lineage: Bacteria > Pseudomonadati > Pseudomonadota > Alphaproteobacteria > Hyphomicrobiales > Methylobacteriaceae > Microvirga > Microvirga sp. GN3. The sequence goes on along the minus strand of NZ_JBVVAK010000046.1, from coordinate 45,377 downwards.
CCTCCAGGAAAAGCGGCCTCCCAAGCTTCAGCGCAAGAAAGAGCACCGTCGCGAGCGGACGGTCGGCGACATAGCCTGTGCTCTTCAGAAGGGCTAGCGTTTCGTCGATAGAACCGGGTCGTTCAGCCAAGGGTCTCAATGCTCCACAAGAAGACATGCCCGGGAAATCCCGGGCATGGATGCCTCTGTGCCTTCGTCCAGTCTTGCAGTCGTCGCCTGCCAGGACAAGGTTGAGGGATCGCTTAGGCTCGAGAGGCTGCCGCCTGCACGGCGCGGCGGGCCATGACTCCGACAAGATGAGCCCGATAGGCCGCGTCTGCGTGGATGTCGCTGTTCATCTCGTCTGCCGGCACGGAGATGCCGTCGAGAGCGTCGGCCGCAAAGTTCTGGCGCAAGGCCTGCTCCATATCCGGCACGCGGAACACGCCGTTGGAACCGGCTCCCGTTACGGCCACCCGCACCTCATCCCCGTGCTTGGCCACGAACACGCCGACGAGGGCGTAGCGCGAGGCCGGATGGCGAAACTTCGCATAGGCCGCCTGAGACGGGATCGGGAACGAGATCTTCGTAATGATCTCTCCCTCATCCAAGGCTGTCGTGAAGATACCCTGGAAGAAGTCGTCGGCGGCAATCGTCCGCTTGTCGGTGACGATCGTCGCGTTCAAGGCAAGGCAAGCCGCCGGATAATCCGCGGAGGGATCGTTGTTGGCGACCGAGCCTCCGATCGTGCCGCGGTTGCGCACATGCGGATCGCCGATCAGTTCCGCCAATTCGGCAAGGGCCGGAATGGCCGCCTGCACCTCAGCCGAGTTGGCGACCTCCGCATGCTGGGTCGTGGCACCGATGCTGAGTGTGTCGCCGGAGCGCTCGATCCCGTGAAGTTCGGCGATCTGGCCGAGGTCGATCAGATTGGCTGGTGCCGCGAGCCGCATTTTCATAGTCGGCAGCAGGGTGTGCCCGCCGGCGAGGAACTTGGTCTCCTCCAGCTGAGTAGCGAGGTCAGCCGCCTGCTGGACGCTCGTCGGGCGGTGATATTCGAAAGCGTACATGCTGTCCTCCCTTATTCCGCTGCCATCGGCATGCGCGCCTTCTGCGCCGCCCGCCAGACGGCTTGGGGCGTTGCGGGCATCGCAATATCCTCATGGCCGAGCGCGTCCGTGATCGCGTTGATGACGGCAGGCGGAGCGGCGATGGCACCAGCCTCGCCACAGCCCTTGATCCCGAGTGGGTTCGAAGGGCAGGGCGTCATCGTCATGCCGATCTGGAACGACGGTAGGTCGATGGCGCGCGGCATGCAGTAATCATTGAAGCTGGCGGTCACGAGCTGACCGCTCTGGTCATAGACGGCGCCTTCGAGCAGCGCCTGCCCGACGCCCTGGGCGATGCCGCCATGGACCTGGCCTTCAACGATCATCGGGTTGATGATCACCCCGAAATCGTCGACTGCCGTCCAGCGCTCGATCTTGGTCACGCCCGTGTCGGGGTCGATCTCCACCTCGCAGATATGGACACCAGCCGGGAAGGTGAAGTTGGTGGGGTCGTAGAACGCTCCCTCCTTCAACCCGGGCTCCAGATCCTGGCCTGGGAACTTGTGGGCGATATAGGCCTGGAGAGCCACCTCGCCGAAGCCGAGTGTCCGATCCGTGCCGGCAACCCCGAACTTGCCATCCTTGAACTCGATGTCGCCTTCGGCGGCCTCGAGAACATGCGCCGCCACCTTCTTGCCCTTGGCGATCACCTTGTCGAGAGCCTTGGCGATGGCCGACATGCCGACCGCGCCTGAACGCGATCCATAGGTTCCCATGCCGAACTGTACCTTGTCGGTATCGCCATGGACGATGCTGACCTGATCGATGGGGATGCCGAGCCGGTCGGAGACGAGCTGGGCAAAGGTGGTCTCGTGCCCCTGGCCATGGCTGTGCGAGCCGGTGAGCACCTCGACCGACCCTGTCGGGTTGACGCGCACCTCGGCGGATTCCCAAAGGCCGACGCCTGCCCCGAGGGAGCCGACCGCTTGCGAGGGGGCGATGCCGCAGGCCTCGATGTAGCTCGAGAAGCCGATGCCCCGCAGCTTGCCGCGGCGGGCGCTCTCCTGCTTCCTCGCGCCAAAGTTCTTGTAATCTGCGAGTTCCAGTGCCTTGTCGAGCGAGGCGGCATAATCGCCTGTGTCGTAGGTCATGATGACCGGCGTCTGATGGGGGAACTGCCCGATGTAGTTCTTCCTGCGGAATTCAGCCGGATCCTGACCGAGCTCGCGGGCGGTTCTTTCGACGAGCCGCTCGACCACGAAAGTCGCCTCGGGACGTCCTGCGCCGCGATAGGCGTCGACGGGAGCCGTGTTCGTGTAGACCGCATCCACCTCGCAGTAGATTGCCGGGATATCGTATTGGCCCGACAGGAGCGGGGCATAGAGATAGGTCGGCACGGATGAGGAGAAGGTGGACAGATAGGCGCCGAGATTGGCGATGGTGTGAACCCGAAGGCCCAGGATCCTGTCGTTCTCATCGGTCGCCATCTCCGCATGGGTGACGTGGTCACGGCCATGCGCATCGGACAGGAAAGCTTCGGTACGGTCGGCCGTCCATTTCACGGGCCGCTTGACCTTTTTCGCCGCCCAGACGCAGACCGTCTCTTCGGCGTAGATGAAGATCTTGGAGCCGAACCCGCCGCCGACATCGGGAGCGATGACGCGCAGCTTGTGTTCCGGCGCGATCCCGATGAAGGCCGAGAGGACGAGCCGGGCCACGTGGGGGTTCTGGCTCGTCGTGTAGAGCGTGTAGCCGTCGGTGCCGTGATCGTATTCGCCCACCGCCGCCCGGGGTTCGATGGCGTTCGGCACCAGCCGGTTGTTGACGAGGTCGATCTTCGTCACATGCTTCGCCCGTGCGAAGGCAGCTTCCGTCTCTTCCTTGTTGCCGAGGTGCCAATTGAAGACGGTATTGTCGGGTGACACGTCATGCACCTGGACCGGCGCCTTTGTCGCCTCGGCCGTGTTCACGACGGCAGGGAGGACATCGTAGTCGACCGCGATGGCTTCCGCGGCGTCCTTGGCCTGGGCCAGGGTTTCGGCAATCACCACCGCCACGTGGTCGCCCACATAGCGCACCTTGCCCTGTGCCAGAGCCGGGTGCGGTCCCGCCTTCATGGGAGAGCCGTCCTTGGATTGGATCATCCATCCGCAGATGAGACCTCCGATCTTGTCGGCTGCGAGGTCATCTCCGGTAAAGACGGCCACGACGCCGGGCATGGCCTGTGCCGGGCCGGTGTCGATCGACCGGATCGTGGCGTGTGCATGCGGCGAGCGAAGGAAATATGCGTAGGCTTGGCCAGGTCGATTGAAATCGTCGACGTAGCGTCCCTGGCCGGTTACGAAACGCTGATCCTCTTTCCGGCGTACGGGGGCGCCGATTCCTGTTGCGGTCATGCTGTCCTCCCTTGTCTTCATCGGCCCTCATCAGAAGGCGGAAGCGGGAATCTCGACACGGACGTTGGAGAGACTACGCCGGCTTCGAGGTCCTCAGCCTGCACCCGTTGATGTGGGCGTCGCACCTTGGCGAGGGTCGGCCTATTCAGCCGCCTGCCTTAAAGGTGCCTGGGCCATGGCTAGCGCTCCGGCGGCAACGGCTTTGACGATGTTGTGATAGCCCGTGCAGCGGCACAGATTGCCTTCCAGCTCGGCCCGAATGGTCTGTTCGTCGAGAGCATGTCCCTTCCGGTTCACGATATCGATGGCGGACATGACCATGCCCGGCGTGCAGTAGCCGCATTGCAGGCCATGATGCTCGCGGAAGGCCGCCTGCATCGGATGCAGCTCGCCGCCTTGGGCGATGCCCTCGATGGTGGTGACGGTGGCTGAATTCGCCTGGACGGCGAGGATCGTACAGGCCTTCACGGCCTGATTGTTCAAATGAACGACGCAGGCGCCACACTGGCTGGTGTCGCAGCCCACGTGGGTTCCGGTAAGTCGAAGATTGTCGCGTAAGAAGTGAACGAGAAGAGTGCGGGGGTCGACGTCTGCGGTGACGGGTTGACCGTTCACCGTCAGGGAGACGGTGGTCATGCGTGCTTTCCTCCTCAGACACCGGCAGCCCGGCCAACCTTAGGTGGTCTCAGGCACCGGCAGGTATTCTTGTTGGACGATCGCATGAATGCGATCTGCCAATGTCAAGTGTGAACCGCCCCGATTGAGCGGTCAAGCATTGGAATGATTCAAAGGATGGCCGATGAGGAAACGCTCAGACGGCCGTTTCCTCAGGCGAGAGGATCCTGGCAAAATTCGCGAAGAACTCGTCGGCATATTTCTTCGCTACGCCATTGATCAGCCTGCCGCCGAGCTGAGCGATCTTGCCGCCCACATTCGCTTCGACGTCATAGACCAGCTTGGTTCCGCCCTCGATATCCTCCAGGCGCACCTTCGCTCCGCCCTTGGCCCAACCAGCAACTCCGCCCTGTCCCTCGCCGGTGATGGTGTAGCTGTCGGGGGGATCGAGATCGGTCAGTTTCACGCTGCCCTTGAAGGTTGCCTTGACGGGTCCGATTGAGATTTTCGCCGTTGCCTGGAATTCCGTGTCGCTCACCTTCTCCAGTTCCTGGCACCCTGGGATGCAGGCTTTCAAGACGTTGGGATCATTGAGCGCAACCCAGACTGCTTCCCGGTCCGCCGGTAGCGTGACGTCGCCTTGCATTATCATCGCCATGCTGAGTCCTCCCTGGATTTCCCCCGATATTGACAGCAAAGTATGATGCAAATTGCCCGGAGTGCCAGATCCTAGGTTCTGCTGCAGTGCACGATAGATGCGTGCGCTGCAACAATTGCTTGGAGCCGGTCAACGGCTTGAGCGTGCTTTCAAGACCGGCGCTTCCCATGGGATGGGATCGGTAGCGCCGATGCATCTTCCTCAGCTTCGCCGGGACCCGATGTCCGCCAATGGTGTGCGTCTTCGATCCAAACGGTTCGTCGAAGTTTGCGCCGTTCCGGGCCTCATTGCGAGGACTGCCCTAACGTTTTTGGATTTGGTCGAGTGCATCGACAACGGCATCGAAGGTGAGAAGGATGGAGGGATGGCGAGCCTTGAGGTCCCGCGCCGGTTCCAGAAATGCGAGGTCCGCCCATTTCCCGGAGGGTGGGGTGCCGCCAGCCTTCAACATCCGGCGCATTTCCTCCCGAACGTCCCGAAGCTCTGCCGCGGCCGATCCCACCACGTTTCGGCCCATGATCGATGACGATGCCTGCCCCAGGGCACAGGCTTTCACTTCGTGGGCGAACCCCGTGACGACATCGCCATCGAGTTTCAGATAAACGGTGACCGTCGACCCACACAGCTTGGAGTGTGCCGTAGCGCTGGCATCGGCATCCATTAGCTTCCCGAGACGCGGAATGTCACCTGCAAGCTGCAATATGCGCCGGCTGTAGATATCGTTGAGCATCTTGCTCGTAAGCCATCCGACGAATGTACCTGCCCCTCGCTGAATCAGACGCTCCGATCCAAGACCTGTCAATGGTCAGATACAGCCCCAACACCTGAGTCCAGGGTTCGCCTGCGGGTTCATTCGTATTCTGGTTGCGGTTCAAGGGGCCGCAATGGCAGTATTGACCCATATCGGCCGTCTGAGGCTGCTCATTTCGCCAGGGAATCTCATGTTCTCGACCGATACGGATATCCTAAGGACCGCAGAAGCCTGGAGGCGCGCGGGCAGGGGCGTGGCAATCGCGACCGTGGTCGAAACCTGGGGGTCGGCACCGCGTCCTGTCGGCAGTCACCTGGTGATTGACGAGGATACGAACTTTCTCGGGTCCGTTTCTGGCGGATGCGTCGAGGGAGCGGTCATTACGGAGGCTCTGGACGTCATTGCCGATGGAAAGCCGCGGATGCTCGAGTTCGGGGTTGCCGACGAGAGCGCATGGCAGGTCGGACTCTCATGCGGGGGACGGATCAGCGTCTACGTGGAACGAGTAGACTAGGATGGGCGGATATTCTCTGCCGCCTTCATTTCTCCGTTTCGCCGGATGGTGAGGGCATGACATGCGGCTGAGTCTTCTATCGGACCTGAATGCAGAGCGAGCCGCTCGGCGAGCCGCCGTGCTTGTGACCGACATCGCATCGGGCGAACAGCGCCTTGTTCGGGAAGAAGGGGTTGGAAATGACCCTATCGCTCAGGACATTCAGGAGCGCCTGCGCCAGGGCAAGAGTGGCCTCATTGAGCGGGATGGTCGCCAGTACTTTCTCACCGTGCAGACGCCACCGGTGAGGGTGGTGATCATTGGTGCCGTCCACATTAGCCAGGCCTTGGCTCCTATGGCAAAGGACCTGGACCTCGACGTCACCATCATCGACCCGCGTACGGCCTTCGCGACTCCCGAACGCTTTCCGGACGTGCAGGTGAGGGCTGAGTGGCCCGATGCTGCCCTGCCCGATATCGGGATCGACCGATATACGGCCGTCGTGGCACTGACCCATGACCCTAAAATCGACGATCCTGCGCTCGCCGCGGCCTTCAGGTCGCCATGCTTTTACATCGGTGCGCTCGGCTCGCGCAAAACCCATGAGCGCCGCGTTCAGCGACTGATGGCGTCCGGCTTCACCGACGCGGATCTTGCCCGTATCCATGCCCCGATCGGGCTTGACATCGGAGCCGTTTCTCCGGCGGAGATTGCCGTCTCCATCCTGGCAGAGATCGTTGCAACCCTGCGCAAGGAGCGGAGGCGCTCGGCGTGAAATTTGGCCTTATTCCAATTGAGGAGGCGATTGGAGCCCTGGCGGCTCACAGCGTGCGGGCAGGCAGCACGACGGTGAAGAAAGGAACCCTCGTCTCGCCCGAGATCGCGATGCAGCTGAAGCAAGCTGGCGTCGAGACGATGATCGCAGCGCGGCTCGAACCTGGAGATATCAGCGAGGACGAAGCGGCCTGGCGGCTCGCCCGATCTCTTGCCGGCGAAAACGTCGTTGTCGAAGCACCCTTCACCGGACGTTCCAATCTCTACGCCGAGGCCTCGGGCGTGCTCCTGATCGATGTCGAGGCGATCAACGGCCTCAATGCGGTCGACGAGGCCATGACGGCCGCCACCTTACCCGCCTACAAGCCGGTAGTCGTGGGGGAGATGGTCGGCACCGTCAAAATCATTCCCTATGCCATCCCGGAGACCCTGCTATGGAATGGGTTAGCTGCGGTTGGCAGGGAGGCGCTGCGTGTTGCACCCTATACCCGTCGCTTGGTCGGCGTTGTTTCGACGGTTCTTCCAGGGCTCAAGCCGAGTGTGATCGACAAGACCGTTGCCGTGCTGGCGCAGCGGCTCGAGCCCGCGAATGCAAGGATCGTGCAGGATTGCCGTGTGTCCCACGATGCGGCTGTATTGGCGCGGGAGCTTTCCGAACTGGCACAAGGCGACACGCAGCTCATCATCGTGTTCGGGGCCTCGGCGATTGCCGACCGTCGGGACGTCATTCCATCCGCCATCGAGCGGGCAGGCGGACGAGTGGAGCATTTCGGTATGCCTGTCGATCCTGGAAACCTACTTCTCATCGGAGCCATCGCCGGCAAGCCTGTCATCGGAGCTCCTGGCTGTGCTCGGTCACCCAAGGAGAACGGGTTTGACTGGATTCTTCACCGACTTCTTGCGGATGTTCCCGTGACACGGGCTGACATCATGTCACTCGGCGTCGGAGGGCTTCTTATGGAGATCGTCTCCCGGCCACAGCCGCGTGAGGGCGGCGAAAGCGAGGCTGATGAATGAGCGATGTGGCGGCTATTGTTCTGGCCGCCGGGCGCGGCAGCCGGTTCGGCGACGAGCCGAAGCTGCTGGCTCGGCTTGGCGGCAAGGCCTTGGTTCGCCATGTCGCTGAGGCTGCCGTCGGCTCTTCGGTCGATCCGGTTATCGTGGTGACCGGCCATCGATCCGAAGAGGTCGAGGCGGCCGTGCATGGGCTTTCCGTTCGGATCCTCCATAATGCCTTGTTTGAACAGGGGCTTTCGACGTCGCTGAAAGCCGGGTTCTCCGCCCTCCCTCCAAAGGCGCGGGCTGCAATCATCCTCCTTGGGGACATGCCCTTCGTGAGAGCTGATCTCATCGATGCCCTCGTGGTAGGGTGGCGAGAAAGGGGAGAACCAGCGGCCCTGATCCCCACCTTGAACGGCCGACGTGGCAACCCGGTCGTGCTCTCACGTGATCTCCAAGCTGCGATCGAAGGCCTGTCCGGTGACGTCGGCGCAGGCCCACTTTTGCGCGGACGGTTGGATGTTCTCGAGTGGACGACCACGGATCCTGCTGTCGTTCAGGACATCGACACGAGAGAGGATTTCGCCACGCACCGAACGTGAACGGCTGAGGCGGGGACTTTCACCAGCATTGCGGATTGGCCGCTTAAGATCAATCGAGCTTGTCCAACGTGATGGGCAGGTCGCGCACGCGCTTTCCCGTCGCGTGATAGACCGCGTTGGCAACCGCGGCTGCGACGCCGACGATGCCGATCTCGCCCAGCCCTTTGATGCCGAGCCGATTGATGGTGTCGTCCGGCTCGTCGACGAAGATGATCTTGATGTCGTGGATGTCGGCGTTCACCGGGACGTGGTATTCCGCAATGTTGGCATTCATGACGCGCCCGAAGGTGTGGTCGAGAAGCGTTTCCTCGTGCAGTGCCATGCCGATACCCCATACCACGCCACCCAGGATCTGGCTCCCGGCGGTCTTGGTATTCAGGATGCGCCCGGCCGCAACTGCGCTGACGACGCGGGTGACTCGGATGACACCGAGCTCTTCGTCTACCTTGACCTCGACAAAGACCGCGGAATGCACGTTGTGCGAACGCGACTCATCCTTGGCAAAGCGCGTGGTCTTCTCCTGCTCGATGCGGTCGACGCCGCCATGGCGCATGGCATCGGCAATCGATACCGCGCTTGCAGGATCGCGCTTGCTCACGAGCTTGCCGTCGGCCAGCGTGACCTCATCGGGCGCAACGTCTGCAAAAGGCGAATTCGGCATCTGCTTGGCGAGGCCCAACAGCTCGTGGCGGACTGCGTCGGACGTTGTCGCGATCCCATTGGCCACCGAGGCTGCAATCCATGATCCCCCTTCGACCGGCGATTGCGGCAGAGTCGAGTCTCCAAGCTTGACGGTGATGGCGTCGAGCGGCAACCCGAGCATGTCGGCCGCGACCTGGGCCATGATCGTGTAGGTGCCCGTGCCGATGTCGGAGGTCGCGCATGACACCTCCGCATGGCCGTTGGAGGTGAGTGCGATACGCACCGCGATCGGCACCTGCAATGCCTCCCAGACGCCCGTCGCCATACCCCAGCCCACCAGCTCGTTGCCATCGCGCATCGAGCGAGGTTCGGGGGTGCGTTTATCCCAGCCAAACACTTCAGCACCTTGGCGATAACAGTCCCGCAGGTTCTTGCTGCCGTAGGGCCGATCGGCGTGCTGGTCACGGTCCGAATAGCACCTCAGGCGCAGATCGAGCGGGTCGAGCCTGAGCGCGACCGCGAGCTCGTCCATGGCGCATTCGAGGGCATAGACGCCAGTCGCCGCGCTCGGAGCACGCATGTCGCACGAGGTTGCAAGATCGAGCGGCGCGAGGTTATGGGCGTATGTCGCATTGGCACACTGGTAGAGCAGGCCTGACCAGCCTGTCTCCTGCCGATAAAAGTGCTCGTATTGCGAGGTCACCGTGAGAGCATCATGTGTGACCGTCTCGAGTGTTCCGTCAGCCTTGGCACCGAGCTCGATCCGCTGGATCATAGCCGGCCGATGGCCGAGGCCATACATCTGCTGCCGGGTGAGCACGACGCGCACCGAGCGCTTTAGCGCGAGCGCCGCCAGCGCGGCCAGAACTACCTGATATTGTGGGCGCAATCCTGATCCGAAGCCGCCGCCCATGAAGGGTGACATGACGCGCACATCGTCCGGATCCAACTTGAACACGCCACAGATATAGCGCTGGACGTTCTGCACGCCCTGGGTTTTGTCGTAGATTGTAAGCTTGCCATCGCCCTCGAATATGACCGTCGATGCATAGAGCTCCATCGGGTTGTGATGTTCGATCGGAACGTAATATTCGCCCTGGTGGCGCACTTCGGCAGCAGCGAATGCCTTCTCGGCCGCGCCGCGTGGCTTTGGTGGGGCGAAGGGATCCGCTCCAGGCTTTGCAGATGGTTTCAAAGCAGAGGGTTCTTCCCGCCTGCGGTGCATGTCGGTGACATGCGGTTCCCGGTCATAATCGACCCGCACTAAGGAGGCCGCGAACTGAGCGATTTCCGGTTCTTCGGCAACGACTAACGCGATTGGCTGCCCGTCGAACAAAATTCTATCGTCGTAGAGCGGCCGGAACGGCGAGCCATCCGGAGCAACATCGTCCTTATAGGCGCTGTCGTCGTCTGGCATCTCCGGCCGATTCAGGTGCGTGAGCACCTCGATCACGCCATCGACGCTCAATGCCTCGCTCACATCGAGACGCGCAATCCTGCCCTTGGCGATGGTGGATGTAACGACGCTGCCATGGGCGAGGTCGTCCGGGTGGACTTCCGCAGCGTATTTCGCAGCGCCGGTGACCTTTGCATGGCCGTCGACACGGGGTGTGGCGGTGCCGATATACGTCATGACAGTCACCGGATCTTCTTGATGGCCTGGACCTGGGGCGTGCCGTTCGCGGCCTGCGTCAACGTGCGTTCGATCGCACGATGGGCGAGTCCGATCTTGAAATTGTTGTGCGCGTAGCCTCTGGCATCGCGAAGCAGGATATCGGCCGCTCTCGCGAACGCCGTCCGGTCGGGGGCTTCGCCGCGCAATGCCGCTTCGGCTTCAGCTTTGCGCCAGGGTTTGTGGGCGACGCCGCCGAGCGCGAGCCGCGCCTCCTTGATGCGACCTCCCTCGATCTCCATGGCCGCGGCAACCGACACCAATGCGAACGCATAAGACAGCCGGTCGCGGATCTTCAAATAGCTGTAGTTTGCCGCGAAGCCCTTCGGCGGCAGTTCGATAGCCACAATGATCTCGGTCGGCGCGAGATTGGTATCGATTTGCGGCGTGTCGCCCGGTAGGCGATGGAAATCGGCAATGGGGATCGCGCGTTCACCAGCGGGCCCTGCCACATGGACTGTGGCTTCCAGGGCCGCGAGTGCGACGCACATGTCGGATGGGTGCGTCGCGATACAAGCGTCACTCGTGCCGAGGATAGCGTTAATCCGATTGATGCCATTGATCGCGGAGCAGCCGCTGCCGGGCTCTCGCTTGTTGCAAGGGGTTGCCGTGTCGTAGAAATAGAAGCACCGTGTGCGCTGCAGCAGATTGCCGCCAGTCGATGCCATGTTGCGCAATTGCTGCGATGCCCCCGCCAGAATCGCGCTTGACACTAACGGATAGCGCTTCTCGATTAGTGGATGGTAGGCAAGATCGCTGTTCGGCACGAGTGCACCGATGTGCAAGCCGCCATTCGAGGTTTCCTCGATCGTCTTGAGCGGCAGATGCGTGATATCGATCAGCCGCGTCGGGCTCTCGACCTCGTACTTCATCAGGTCGATGAGGTTGGTGCCTCCCGCGATGAACTTCGCGGTTGGATCAGCCGCGATCTGTCGGATGGCGTCGGGGACGTCAGAGGCACGCGCATATTCAAAGTTGATCATGGCTTGGCACCCATTGCCTGCTGGATCGCCGCGACGATGTTGGGATAGGCGCCGCACCGGCATATATTGCCGCTCATCAGTTCGCGGATTTCCTCCGCGGTCTTTGCCTTGCCCTCCGCGATGAGAGCGACGGCGGAACAGATCTGGCCGGGCGTGCAATAGCCGCACTGGAATGCATCGTGATCGATGAAGGCCTGCTGCACGGGATGGAGTGCACCATCGGTGGCGAGGCCTTCGACCGTAGTGATATTGGCGCCGTCTTTCATGACAGCAAACGTCAGGCACGAAACGAGCCGGCGGCCGTCAACCAAGACAGTGCAGGCGCCGCATTGACCGTGATCACAACCCTTCTTGGTGCCGGTCAGATCGAGGTGATCCCGCAGGGCATCGAGCAAAGTCGTCCACGGTGCAATTGTCAACGAGCGTCTTTGCCCGTTGACATTGAGCGTGACGGGTATCGCAGCTGGCTTGGAGATCGATTTAGACCCCGGGTCGTTTGGGAATGGCGATGGGCTCATCCGACTCCCCCGATTCGCCGTTAGGCGTCACACTACGCTCCCAAGTCAATTTGCCTATTTTGAGGCGCGTCATCGTTCCGGTCCGCGCTCATCAGGATCAACACGTGGCCCAGAGCGTAACGCCCTTAACCGGCCGGAGATCAGCCAAAGGGCAGATACTGTTGAGAAATTCGGCGAAGACCATTCTCGGGCGTTCTGCACCCAGGATCTGGGTCTGCTCTGGAAGGCCGCCGCTACCAGTAGGCTACCAGTGCGGTGGCTGGGGCTTTTTCAGAATCGGCACTGAGTAAAGCAGATCGGATATCCGCATCGGTACGGTGAGCAGGCCTTTACACGGCTGCGCTTAAGGCTCGTCTTTGACCATTTCGGACGTTGGGAGGGTCAGTGCAGTGGAGAGGCTAATGGCTAGGGTCGGCCAGCGCTATACTCCGACGAGGTCCAAGGCGGAAGCGTAGGCGGGACGAGACGTGCATGTCGACAGCAATTGCCATTCTCGGTGGGGTCGGACTGTTCCTGCTCGGCATGACCGTTATGACCGACGGCCTGAAGGCGCTGGCGGGGTCAGCCCTGCGCACCGTCCTCGGCAAGGCGGCGGCTACGCCGCTCTCGGGGGCCTTCTGGGGCGCGGTCGTCACGCTGCTCGTGCAGTCGTCGAGCGCGGTGACAATGACAACGATCGGCCTCGTCAGCGCCGGGCTTCTGACCTTTCCGCAGGGACTCGGCCTCGTGTTCGGCGCCAATGTCGGCACCACGGGCACTGGCTGGCTCGTGGCGCTGATTGGCGTGCGCGTCTCACTTTCGGCCTACGCCCTGCCGATGATTTTTGTTGGCGCGTTGGCCAAGTTGCTGGCTGGCAGGCGGATCGCGGCGGCGGGCGGGGCGCTCGCGGGCTTCGCGCTCGTGCTCTACGGGCTGACAACCCTCCAGCAGGGTATGGGAGGGCTTGCCGAGAGCCTGCATCCGTCGGACCTGCCCGCGACGCTCGGCGCGCCGGGGGTGGGCTGGGTCGCGGGGACGGTCGGTCTCATAACCCTGATCGTCGTCGGTCTGGCGATGACCGCGGTCATGCAGTCTTCGACAGCCGCCATCGCCGTCACCATTTCTGCTTTCTATGCCGGGGCAGTAAGCCTGGAGCAGGGCGCGGCGCTGATTATCGGCCAGAATATCGGGACGGCGACAAGCTCCGCATTGGCGGCCATCGGTGCCGGCACGACGGCCAAGCGCCTCGCTCTCGCCTATGTGCTCTTCAAGGTCATAGCGGCGCTCATCGCGATCGTCGCCTTTCCGTTCACGGCAGCGCTGATGAAAGCCCTCGCCGCGTCGGTCGACGGGATGACGCTCCTTGCCGCCTATCACACGGCCTATAACGTCGTCGGGGTCGCGGTGCTTCTTCCGGCTACGCAGTGGTTCACCCGTATCGTGGAGCGGCTCTTGCCCTCCGATCAAACGGCGCTTCAGCGCGCGCTCGATCCTAGTGCGCTCGCCAGTCCGGTGATCGCGGTCGAGACCGCCCGGCGTGTCGTGGCGGACGTCCTCGCGACAACCGCCGCCTCGGTTTCCGCTGCGCTTTCGGGCGGGGCCGGCCCCGCCGCGCAGGACATTGCGGTGGCCGCCGCCGCGCTCGAGGAGGTGCGGGATTTCCTGTCCGAATTGAAGGAACCGCCCGGCACCGAGGCCGAGCGGCTCCGCATGACGAGCACGCTGCACGCACTCGATCACGCCTCGCGCCTCGCAGAAGTCGTGGCGGACGGCGGGCTCCCAGGACAGGCGGCCGGTGCCCCGCATGACTTTCGCGCCGCAGAGTTGTGCGCAAAGGCCATGCGCGCGATACAGGCGATTGGTGGCTCGATTACCTCGGAGTCCGCCCTCAGCGCGCAGGCCGCCCCCATCGGCTGGAACGTGTCGTCCAAAGTCGCCGCCGCGCTCGCTGAAGCCGAGGGCACTGCGAGGGAACTCGATGCTCTCCAGCGGGACCATCGTGCCGCGTCCGTCGCGCCGGGAAAGCTGACCGTCGCGGATGCCTTCGCGCGGATCGACGCCATCGGGCGGCTCGACCGGATCGCGCATCATGCCTGGCGTTCGGCGGCGCATCTCCTGGGCCCCGGCGCGGATGACGATCTGGACCGGTAGTCCCAACCAGAGAGCACTCGGCGTGGAAGGAACGAGGATGAGTCCCGCTGGGACCGCGGCTTCAGGCGTGGATCCGGCGGCAGCCTCGATGCTGCCGAGGCGCCGGGCGGCTAAGACCTACGGACCCAACTGCCTACCGCAGGGCAAGAAGAGGGGCCGCTTGCGGGCGCCTCGTCGTTTCATCGCTCAGCGTTTCGCCCAACAACAACTTCCATAGAAGCTCTTATGAAAACCCAGTTACGGCATGGGGGACATAGGGCGCTTCCAAGGCTTTAATCTCGCCCTCTGTTAGCTTGATCGATAGGGCCGCCACCGCATCGTCGAGGTGATGCGGCCTGGTGGCCCCGACGATGGGAGCGGTGATCTCGGGCTTGGCCAGGAGCCAGGCGAGTGCCACCTGCGCCCGCGGGATGCTGCGCTGGGATGCGACCTGGGCCACCGCTTCCACCACTTTGCGATCCGCATCGGCGGTTGTGGCATAGAGTGTCTTGCCGAACTCGTCCGTTTCCGAGCGAGCACTCGTCTCGTTCCAGTCGCGGGTCAGGCGGCCCCGGGCCAGCGGGCTCCAGGGAATGACGCCGATGCCCTCCGCCCGGCAGAGCGGCAGCATCTCGCGCTCTTCCTCCCGGTACAACAGGTTCATGTAGTTCTGCATGGACACGAAGCGCGCCCAGCCGTGCCGCTCGGACAGTGCCAGCGCCTTGGCAAATTGCCAGGCATACATGGAGGAGGCGCCGATATAGCGGACCTTGCCGGCGCGAACCACATCGTTGAGCGCCTCGAGCGTCTCCTCGATCGGGGTCGAGGCATCCCAGCGATGGATTTGCAGCAGGTCGATGTAGTCGGTGCCGAGCCGCTTCAGGCTCGCATCGGTCTCGGTGAAGATGCTCTTGCGCGACAGGCCCGCGCCGTTAGGCCCGGGTCGCATCCGGCCGTGCAGCTTTGTCGCCAGCACGATCTCCTCGCGCCGGGCAAAATCCTTCAAGGCACGTCCGACGATCTCTTCCGACGTGCCGTCGGAATAGACATTGGCGGTGTCGAAGAAGTTGATCCCATGATCAAGCGCCTGGCGGATGAAGGGCCGACTTTCGCTTTCGGGCAGGGTCCAGGGATGGGAGCCGCGGTCCGGTTCGCCATAGCTCATGCAGCCCAGGCAAAGCCGCGAGACCTCCAAGCCGGTGCGGCCGGGCTTTACGTATTCCATGGAGTTCCTCCCTCATCGTCAGAACGTAGCGGTCATGGGATCAGATCCGATGCGCCCGCTCGGATTATCGAGCCCGGCAATGGCGGCCATGTCCTGGGCATCGAGGGCAAAGTCGAAGACGTTGAGGTTCTCCACAATCCGACCGGGCGTGACCGATTTGGGAATGACGATCAAGTCGTTGTCGACATGCCAGCGGATAATGATCTGGGCCGGCGTGCACCGATGCTTTTCGGCGATGTGTGCGATCACCGGATCGGACAGCGCCTGCCCTTGGCCGAGGGGGCTCCAAGACTGGGTCTTGATCCCTCGCTTGGCATGCACTTCCCGCAGGCGCTTCTGCTGGAAGCGGGAATGAAGCTCGATCTGGTTGAGCACGGGCGGTACGCCAGTCTCGTCGATGATGCGGTCGAGATGCTCTGCCGCGAAGTTCGACACGCCGATTGACCGGACACGCCCCTCCTTCTGGGCCTTGATCAGAGCACGCCAGGTGTCGACATAGAGTCCCCGCCACGGTGACGGCCAGTGAACCAGATAGAGATCAACATAATCCTGACCCAATCTCTTTAAGCTCTCATCCAGTGCCTTAAGGGTGCTGTCATAGCCCTGATCTTCGTTCCAGACCTTGGTGGTCAGGAAGATCTCATCACGCGCCACGCCTGACGCGTGGATGCCCTTACCGACCCCTTCCTCGTTCTGATAGACGGCCGCCGTATCGATGTGACGATAGCCGATCTCGAGTGCGGTTTTGACAGCGGCCACTGCGACATCGTTCGGAGTCTTCCAGACGCCCAGTCCGACCTGGGGAATGCTGTAGCCGTCACTGAAGGAGATACGAGGCTGATGGGTCATCAATGTTTCCAAGTGATATGCGATGTGAAGCAGAGGTTCAATCATCGCGAATGGCGAGTTGTCTTTGCGGTCGACGCCTCAGCTGCATCTGGTCAGGATATCCTTCAGCGATACTTTGGCGGTCGGAGACAATTTATAGTGCCATTCCGTCTCACCGGCTGCTGCACTTTCCTTGACTGAGTGTTGAGCGCAATTTAACAGTTTCCCATGCTCAGCCGCACCGACCTCGCCGATCTGGACGCCTTTCTCGACATCGTTCGATATGGCGGCTTCCGGCGCGCTGCGACCGCTCGGGGCGTCTCCGCCTCGGCCCTGAGCCATGCCATCCGAGGCCTGGAGGCCCGGCTCGGCATACGCCTGCTCCATCGCACCAGCCGCAGCGTGAAGCTCACGGCGGCAGGCGAGATGCTCTTTCAGGACCTCGATCCCGAGTTTCGGCGGATCGAAGAGGCGCTGGACCGTCTGGACCATTTCCGTGAGCGCCCCGCCGGACGGGTTCGCATCAACGTGCTGCGTGACGCCGCGCGTCTCCTGCTGACGCCGCTGTTGCCGGCCTTCGCTGCTGCCTATCCGGACATTGAAATCGAGATCGAGGTCGACGATCACTTCGTCGATGTGATCGCGAGCGGGTTCGATGCGGGCATTCGCTATGGCGGCACGGTTCCAGAGGGGATGGTCGCTGTCCGCCTTTCGCAAGATCTGAACTGGGTCGTGGTCGGATCGCCCGCCTACCTCGATGTGGCAGGGCGGCCTGAAGCACCCGAAGACCTCACCCGCCATCGCTGCATCCGGATCAGAACCGGCGACGGTCGTATCTATCATTGGGAGTTGGGAGCTGGCGACAGAGCGGTCACCGTCGATGTCCCCGGCACGATTACACTCGATGATTCCGAACTGTCGATTCGTGCCGCTGAGGCAGGGGCAGGCCTGTACTATTGTCTCGAAACTCGCGTCACGCATGAGATCGCAACGGGAACGCTCGAGGTGGTGCTGCCGGAATGGCGTTCCCCCGGTCCTGGATTCCATGCCTATTATGCAGGCCATCGCCAAATCCCGAGCGGCCTGCGCAGCTTTCTTGACTTCGTCCGCGCCCATTCCCTCGGACGAGGGGCGCCGTAGCTGAACTCGCGTCGAAGGGCGCAAGCGGCCACATCGTTGAACGAGGCTCAACGGGCTGTTGCGTCGATCATGTCTAGAGAGAAATGATCGGGAGGCATATTCCATGGGATCCGATGCGGCATCCGTCGCATCGGACGCTCTCTGGGAGGACCGACATGGGGAAGGTTATCGTGACTGGCGGCCATGGCAAATTGGGCCGGGCCTGCGTTCAGGACCTTGTCGACCACGGCTACGATGTGCTGGTGTTTGACAGCACGCCCTCGCCATCGCACCTGAGGCGTCGTTCCGTGCAGATCGACTTGTCCGATTTCGGCCAGACGCTGGATGCCTTTCTGAGTTTGGACAATCATTCGGGTCAGGTTGATGCCGTTGTCCATCTCGCGGCCATTCCGGCACCCGGCCGCCAGAGCGACGCCAGGACCTACCAGAACAACACGGCCTGCAGCTTCAACGTCTTCCATGCCGCCAAGCGGGCTGGCGTCAAGAACATCGTATTCGCCTCGAGTGAGACGGTGCTCGGCTTGCCGTTCGACACACCACCTCCCTACGTTCCCGTCGATGAAGAATATGAGCCTCGACCGGAAACGACCTATTCCCTTGGCAAGGTGATGGACGAGACCTTGGCGCGGCACCTCTGCCGGCAGGATCCGGAGCTGAAGATGTATGGCTTGCGCTTTTCCAATGTCATGGAGGTCAGCGACTATGCGGCCTTTCCGGACTTTGACAACGATGCCCGGCAGCGCAAGTGGAATCTTTGGGCTTACATCGATGCTCGAGATGGAGCGCAAGCCGTACGAAAGGCCCTGGAGCATCCCGGGAAGGGCTTCGAGATCTTCATCATCGCTAATGCCGATACGGTGATGACGCGACCGAATAAGGAGCTGATTGCGGAAGTCTTTCCCGGTGTGCCGTTCCGACGTGAGGTTGGCCCCAACGAAACCCTCCTCTCGATCGACAAGGCACGACGGGTGCTCAGCTATGAGCCGCGCCATACCTGGAAGGAAGGTCTGTAAGAAACTCCTGCGCAAACAGAACCATGGATAGTCGGGGCCTTAGGTCGTCATTGAGCGGGAACGTCGGGGGATTAATGTCATAGCCCGCTCGTGGGTGCCAAGCGGACATCGGGCCGTCAACCTACGACACTGCGCCCGCGGGACTTTGCGCCTGCGCCGCTCTCCGAAACAGCCAGGCGGAGAGGAGCCAGAGCGCGGAGAAAGACCCAGTCAGGATCAAGAGTTCCCCAGGTTCACTCGGTCCCGTAAAGCCCGCTCCGGCAATCAGGGCCACCATGCCGACCGACGCCTGAGCGAGCGCCGTTGCAACCATCGCATACGCCATTCCACGGGGCTGGAAACGCGCCATGACAGCACCGATGATACCGGCGGCGAGCACTCCGCCATACATCAGGTTGGCGGGGTTATCCTCCGGCCCGATGATGCCAACGGCAAGGTTCATCCAGACGAGGATGAAGGCTGCCGCCAGCGCAACGCCGACGGCGGCTCGGTACGCGGTATTGCCTGCCATTCTCGCTGCTAGCTCGTAGGTGCCGCCAGCGCAGACCAGCATGGCGCCGAAGATGGCGAAATCGGCCACGTCCCAGTCCACCTCATCGGTGACCTGCATCGCGAGTAAGGGCAGCAGCAGGGCGAACGCTGCAGTGCCCCAGGCTGCGAACCTCCAATCGTTCCTGTGCTGTCTATCACCGACTTTCGCGGGCTCTGGCATGACTCTGTCTCAGTGCATGAGGGAAGCCTTCATCCTAATGGCCGCTTGTGTGCGGCAGGAGTCAATTCTGAGCGATAGCACTGGGCTGACCTTATCCGGATTTCTGGATCGGCGACGTGAGCGGCGACTCATTCAGTCCGGTTGTTTTCATAGTTTTACCCAGAGCGGCCCTTTCGCGAAAGCTGAGAGCTCCGTACCGGAGATTTGAAACCGGGCATGCGGGCAGGAGCGCGTCGCCGCCGCCGAGCGCATCGTGCGGACCCGAAGGGCCGCGTCAGCGAAAGGTAGACCCGGCTCTCCGCGTCAAGGATGCGCTGCTTAAGGGATTGTGCATCGCTCCGCAGATGATGATCACGGATCAGCTGGCTCTATGCTGCTGCCAAAAGGGCGGTGATGCCCTTTGCCAGCATCGGGTTTGAACAATCGAACAAAAAACTGACATCAGCCGACCCGATGATGCGAGCGTACTATGAAGCGCTTTAAGCTGGCCGGGCAGATCCAGCGCTTTCTCTCCGTCCACGATCCGAGTGCAAACCTATCTCAACCCGCTAAATTGACGATGCTCTACTCTAGAGTCCTGCAAAAGATACTCCTTTAACGCGCTATGGGCCCGCTCAAGTTCTCGCGCCAAACGCTCAACCTGTTCTCCTCCGCTTCGGATAAGATCGGCGCTCGTGACGCGTCTCCAGCCGACGCAGATTTCATGCACCGTCTTGGCTCCCACATTGGCGGATGCGCTCTGCAGGCCGTGAGCTTCAAGGCGAAACCTGTGCGAGTCGCCCGACGCTGCTGCATCTCGCAACTCGCCGACGAGATGGTCGGCGTCGGAGAAAAACTCCTCAACGAGATCGAGAACGAAATCCCTTCCGCCCAATTGCTCCAGTTCTACGAGAAGGGATTCGTCTATGATGGTGGGAGGAGCAGCCGTCGAAGCAGCGGGAACCGGGTTGCCTTCGACGGGCGCTCGAGCAGGACGGGATGCCACGTGCTCCTCGATGGCTCTGAGAAGTGTCGCAGGCTGCACGGGTTTGGTCAGGCAGGCATCTATACCGGCCGCGAGTGCCTCGGCGGCAACTTCTGGCGTCACGTCGGCTGTCAGGGCGAAGATGGGGGTATGGGTGTCCTTGGGTTCCATGAATCGGAACAGCTTAGCAGCCTCGATGCCGGTCATGACCGGCATGTTGACGTCCAGAATGACCAGGTCGAACGACTCCTCCTCCAGCGCGCTGAGCGCATCCTCCCCGTTTGTGACGCATCGGGCGGTATGCCCGCCGCGCTCCAGAATCTTCGATATCACCAACCGATTCGTCGCATTGTCATCCGCCAAGAGGATCGAGAGCGGACGCGATGCGCGGGGAAGCTCGATCCCGCTCGGCTCGCTCCACATTGCCTGAGCCCAGGACGTTTGGGCGGCCGCCGCAATCGATGCGGTTCGAGCGTCACCCTGCGTAAAATCGAGTGGCAATACGCTGCTTGACACATGTATCAAGCCCGACGTCGCGAAGACTCGAGATGTATCCCGGCGTATGAGAACTGGAGCCACAGGAAGGTTCGCAGCCTCGAGCTCCGCGATCAAGAGGTCGTCAGACAGGTCGCTATAATAGAACAGAACGATCTGGCGACCTCTGTTCCGCCAGATCCACTCGCTCGCTTCGGACAAAGTTTGAGTGACGGCAATATCGGCTCCATTACCAAGCCGAAGCGCAATAGCCTGTGCAAGGCTAGGATAGGAGCAAACCAGAAGCGGCTGGATCAGCCAGGGCGTCGGTCGGCCCGAAGCTTCCTGATCCGCGGCCCTCATCGGGATGGTGAACCAGAAGCAGCTTCCGTGACCCTCTCTGCTATCGACCCCAATTTTACCGCCCATGGCTTCGATGAGTTGCCGGCTGATGGAGAGGCCGAGCCCCGTTCCGCCAAACCGATTAATGATGGTTTCGTCGGCCTGGGTGAAGTTCTCGAAGATCTTTCCTACCGCGTGTGGGGCAATGCCGATGCCGGTGTCGGAGACCATGAATCGGATGAAAGGCTTGTTGTTCTCGTTCACAGGGTGCGCTGCGAGCGTGACATACCCTTTTTCCGTGAACTTGATGGCATTGCCGAGAAGGTTGAGCAGGACTTCCTCGAGATGGTGCTTCGGTCCATGAAGCTGCAAAGGAGTCGGCGGAGCGATATGGATCGTCAATCGAAGCTCTTTTTGTTGAGCTTGAGTCAGGACCATAGCGCGGGCGGTGGATAGGACTTCCGACAGATCAAACTCAATCTGCTCGATCGGCATCTTTCCCGCTTCGATGCGGGACAGGTTCAAGATGTTATTGATCTGCCTGAGCAAAGACTCGCCGGCGGAACCAATCGTCCGAATGATTCCACGCTGTTCTGCGTCGAGGCTCGTTCCCGACATGAGACCCGAAAGACCGATGATTGCGCTCAGCGGAGTTCTCAATTCATGGCTGACGCTGGCAAGGAACAATGTCTTTGCCCGGTTTGCCGCCTCCGCCTGCGCCTTGGCATTGGATAGTTTGCGGATCAGCGTACTTGCATAGAGGGGGAGAACGATAAGGCTCAGCAGCAGGGTTGCCGAGAGGTAGATGTCGTCGTGCCACCTCGGCGTCGTGTAGATGACCACCATGAAGCACACGACCGAGACGACCAGCGCAACATACAGAAACCGGACGCCGAAGCGAAATCCATTTCCAAACGTAATCCATAGATAGAGCAGAAAAAGGACCGAGGACGTCTCCCCGACGTAGTGAAGCTGAACGGAGGCGGTGGCAAGATCGCTGACGATGGCAATAATTCGTCGGACCGTCGACTGGTGAGGTCTGAGGAGAATGTGGACGACGATTCCGATTGAAATGAATGCGAAGATCGTTGCACCGATCAACGCCTCGCGCGGTACAGAAGGATTGATCCAGAAAGTATAGGCTGCGATCAGACTCAAAAAGATGAGCCTGTTCAGGCTCATCTCATGCTCACGGTCGGGACTGTTCTTCAGGCGTGATAGGATACTGGCTATCACGAGCTCTGGACCTTCTTGGGCGGCACGCCCTGCTTCGGCAGCAGGTATCGGGGGTTCTCCTTGAGCAAGGCCTCGAAGAGATCGGTCGGTACGGGGCGACTGAACAGATAGCCTTGAGCCTCGTCACAGGCGTGATTGAGGAGGCATGTGAGCTGAGGGTTGGTTTCGACGCCCTCCGCAACCACTTTCAGCTCGAGGCTTTGGGCCAGGGAGATGATCGCCCTGACAATGGCTTCGTCGCGGCTCCCCGCCAAGAGGCTTGAGATGAACGATCGATCGATCTTCAATGTGTCGACGGCGAAATTCTTCAGGTAGCTGAGAGAGGAGAAGCCCACTCCGAAATCGTCGATCGCGAGCCGCACTCCAAGCTTCTTGAGTCTCTGAAGAATCTGCTTGGTTCGTTCGACGTCCTTGAGAAGGCTGCCCTCGGTGAGTTCGAGTTCAAGGGACTCCGGATTCAGATTGGTCTCCCTAAGGGTGTCCTCGACGAGCTGAACGATATCCTGGCGGAGAAACTGGACGGGTGACAGGTTGACTGAGATCCGGAGCGGACCGTATCCGAGGTTCTGCCACGCCGCAGCCTGAGTACAGGCCTTCTTGAGAACCCACGCGCCGATCTCGTTGATCAGCCCGGTCTCTTCCGCAATATTGATGAATGCGTTGGGAGAGGTGAGGCCGAATTCCGGCCTGATCCATCGCAAGAGCGCTTCTGCGCCTGCAATCGATCCTGTCTCCAGATCGATTTGGGGCTGATAGTGAAGCTCGAACTGTTCCTGAGCAATTGCCTTGCGTAGATCGGTCTCCAGGCCGATGTTGTTCCAGGAGACACTGTCCATCTCGGGCGAGTAGAAGCGCAGCGTGTTCCTTCCCTCAGCCTTGGCCCGGTACATGGACAGGTCAGCGCACCGGAGGAGCTTCTCGGCATCCTGGCTGTCGCGAGGCGCCAACGTGATTCCAATCGTGCAGCCTATTCTGATCTCGGTCTCTTCAAGGAGGAATGGTGCGGACAGGGAATCGATAATCTTGCGGGCGAGTTCTTCCGCATCGTCCGGAGATTCGGTGTTCGCCTGCACGACGACGAACTCGTCGCCCGACATTCTTGCGACGAGGTCGCTGCTCGAAACGGTTCCAAGAAGGCGGCTCGTCACCAACTGCAGCATGCGATCGCCCCCGGCGTGGCCGAGGGCATCATTAACCGTCTTGAAGCGATCGAGGTCGATCAGGAGGATTGCAAACCGGGTCTCTTCGCTGGAGAGCCCCTGTTGGATCCAATCGTAGAGCATTCTCCGGTTGGGAAGATCGGTCAGCGTGTCATGCAGCGCAATATGCCGCAAGGTGCTTTCAGCCTGCTTTCGCTCGGTGATGTCGACCGACGTCGTCAGAACGCTGGTTTCGGTGCCTGAAAACGCGCGCATCGATGTCTTGGTCGTCAGAAAGGCACGTTCATCCCCGAAGATGTCGGAAATACTCTCCTCAAAGCTCACGGAGGTTCGCTGATCCTTGACGATGGAACCGTGAACCTGCCGGCCGAACTCCGGCTTGCTGCTCCGCAGCACATCGCTCATCAGTTTTCCCGTCAGAGCTTCCGGAGTGGAGTTGACGAAGTCGGCAAAGTGGGCGTTCACGAAGACGATGCGACTGTCCTTGTCGGCTGCGCTGATCAATGCCGGCACGGTATCGATCACCCGGGCCAGAGCCTCCCGGCTGCTGCGGACCAGTTCCTCCTGAGAGCGTTCACTGATACGGAGTTGCTGCTCGAGAGCCTGGGCGCGGCCTTTGATCTGCTGTTGCTGCCGCTGCAGCTTGAGCAGATTGCGGGCCCGGGTGACGAATTCATAATGATCGACAGGGGATCGCAGGAAGTCCGTAGCCCCTGCTTCCAGGGCGCGAAGCCGGAAGGCTCTGTCATCGTAGGCAGTGATGACGATGATCGGAACATCGATGCCATTGGTATTGGCCCGGACATGTTTGGTGAATTCCGCGCCGTCCATGACGGGCATTCGAAAGTCGGTAACAATCAGATCAGGAGCGTTGCCCTCGAGCCATTCGAGTGCCTCCACTGGTGATGCAAAGGCATGCACCACCGCTCCGTCTTCGATCTTCTGAGCGAGTCGGGAATAGATGTTGCGGTTGGTGCCTTTGTCGTCGAGGATCAGAATAACTGCCATGTGTTGCCCCCCGGCATCCCCCAGTCTGTCAGCTCGATCTATGCTCTGGAGTCGTTGAGCCTCCTCAGTGATCGACGATGGCGTTTAACCTGCTTCGTTGCTGTCATTCCGTGGGTCGTGCGGCGTGTCCTAGCGCAAGTGCCGTTTCATCCCTTTCGTGAGATCATCTATTCGTTCGCAGGTACGCCACGGCATCTTGTTGCTTTGTTGCATAAGATCAACATGACGTTTGCATCGAACATTTATATCGCAATTACGTAGGGAATGTATCCTGCTTTGCTTGACCGTTTATGGACTTGGTTAATTCAGTATTTTCAGGATCAGGCAATAAAGCTCTTAAATTTCAAGTAATCAGGTGGTCTCTGATTGTTTAAGTTTGTAAGAGGCGGGCGTCATTAACCAAGCTTCTCGACAAATCTTCCTAGGTACTATCCACTAGGCTGTTAAAGGATCATTATCCTTAAGGAAGGTTGCCTCCGACAGGTGCGCACCGCTCGACGGCGAGATGAAGCTCGCCGTGCTGATGAATTCTCTATGATGGAGAGCAGGATGCTATCCCCGTTGGCCAAAGCCGATGACCATCTCTTTTCTGACGTTCAATCTGTCGGCGATCTAGAAATATCGACTCCTGCAACTCCGACGCGGAGGCCCGCAATCGAGTCGACGCAATCCGACCCAACCAAGCTTCTCCTGCCGTATATTGACGTCAAACTTGACTTCGAGCAGAAGATCTATTGGGCGGCCATGCGTCCGAGCCAGCATCCGATGATCACGATAGAGCTTCTGCGGGACATGATGTGTGTGCAGGAATCCGTGCGCGCGATCATGGAAGAAGGAAACCGCGAACAATGTCGGCACCTGGAGTACTTCGTTGCCGCATCCCAGACACCAGGTGTCTATAACTTCGGCGGAAATCTGGCTTACTTTGCCGATTGCATCCGACGCAGGGATCGTGAGGGATTGAGGGGCTACGCCTATGCGTGCATCGATGTAGTCTATGGAAATGCAATGGCCTTTCATACGCCACTGATTACAATTGCGCTGGTTCAAGGCGATGCGCTGGGCGGTGGATTCGAGTGCGCACTCTCGTTTGACGTTCTTGTCGCAGAGAAAAGCGCGAGGATGGGCCTGCCGGAGGTGCTGTTCAATCTGTTCCCTGGAATGGGGGCATACAGCTTCCTGTCCCGCAAGATCGGTATGGCATCTGCCGAGAAACTCATCATGAGCGGGAAGGTCTATACCGCAGAAGAACTGTATCATCTCGGTGTCGTTGATGTTCTTGCCGAAGACGGCCAGGGAGAAAACACGGTTCGGGATTACATCGCTCGCAACAGGCGCAGGCATAACGCTCACAGCGCCATCTATCGTTCGAAGAGGAGGATCGACCCCTTAAAGTATGAAGAGCTGCAGGATATCGTCGATATCTGGCTGGATGCTGCAATGAAGCTGAGTGAGCAGGATCTGCGGATGATGAAGCGCCTTGTCGCAGCGCAAGAACGCCGCTTGGATAGACAGGAATAATGGGAGTGTGTCGTGCGGCTTAGGTGCTCCCTTCCTTGATAAGCGCAATGCCAAAGCAGCCAAGTGCCTGTCGCAGTTTCGAGTTAGAGCATCGGACCTAAAAGTGGAATCCACTTTTAGGTCCGATGCTTCTTTCGTTGACTGGCGCATCGTCGAACGCGGAAAACCGGACCCACTTTTCACTGGCGTGGCCCTTTGGGTCGCTGCCGCGGCCCTCTGGGTCCGCGCGATGCGCTACTATGACGATGCTCCTTGAAGATCGAATCGAGCCGCGAGTTATCTGCTCACGAGGCATCAATTGAGAGTGGCCAAGGCCTTCGGATCAGGCTTGGGATTTGTTCCTCTGGGCTCGCTTCGAGAGCGTCGGATAGGGGGCTGTGCGGAAGTTCGATAGCACCTACAGTATCCACCCAATTGAAACGTGGGCGTAGAGAAAGAAGCGACGGAAGGTCTGGAAACGGGATCGAGATCGAGCCTTCAGCGGCGATCCGCTCTTGTGGAGTCGGAGGCAGAGACAGTTCGGCCGGCTCCGGTGGTGGAGGCATCGAAGCCTCCACTGGAAAACTCGGCTCGGCGGGATCGGGTGGCAGTGGCATTGCGGCCTCCGAGGGCGCTGCCGGCATAGTAGATGTAAGTGGCTCCGATGGCGGTTCGCTGACTGGCGGCGTTGAGGGGAATGTCGGTTCAGTAGGTTCCGGGGATGGCGGCATCAGCGCTGCGACCGGGAAGTTGGGCTCGGCAGGCTCCGGGGGCGGGTCGTGCGAGACTGAGGACACCTCTGGCTGTGGCGATACTTGCGGTCGCGGAGCCTGAGGTCCGAGCGGCTGCTGTGGATTCACGCTTGCGCTTGGAGTGATCTGACGGGAGCGGATAGCTGAACGCTTTCTGGCATCCTCTGCCATCATCTCAGCCTGACGCCTCACCTCCACATTGGCGGGTCGTGGCTTGGATGCGGCTTTCGGTGGAGGAGGCTGGGGTATAACAGCGGGATTCACCATTCTTTCAGCGCAGGAGGCTGTGATCCAACTCAAAGTAAGGGCGGTAAACATCCCAAACTTACGCATGCCCTCGCGTCCTCCCCTGATCAGCTTATCAGATTAGCGAAGAAAAACCATTCAGAGGAGGTCCCGCGTCAATTCGCGCTCTGAATGAACAAGATTATCTGAAAGTAGTTGCAGAATGCCCGTTGCATGAACTGGCATTTGAGTTTCGTCCGCGAGCCCCGTCTTGGATTATGCGGTGATACACGAACTCGAATGTCTCGAACATCTTCCTTCCTGTCACACGAATTCAGCTATGGGATAGGATCATTGAGAATGTGGTTCCTTCGATTATTAGGCATGTTCACGCATCCGGTGATCGAGACACTATCGGCATTGGCATCGAGCTTGCCGCTAGACCTGACTGCATCTGTAATCCACGCAATATTTTCCCATGGAGCAGGTGGGCGATAAGCTTGCGGGCGGCGAGAGAAAGGTGCCCGCCTGCTGCCCTCGCCGCGATAGAGGCGGTTTTCCTGCTGGAGCGGGCAATCACGCTCGATCCCGACTACGCGGAGGCGCACCGCTGGCTGGCGCTGAATCTGTGGCTGGGCTGGGAGTTCTGGGATGAACCGATGGAGTCCTGCGCACGATCCCTGGCCGAAGCGCAACAGGCGGTAGCCCTCGATCCAAACGATGCTGGGAACCGGTGGGTGCTGGGCATCTTCTTGGGCCACGGGCGCCGCTGGGCCGAGGCGGACGTGGAATTCGACGCTGCCCTTGAACTGGACCCGAACCATGCCGACGCCTGGGCGATGCGCGCAGATCTGGCGACACTTGGCGGCCAGCCCGCCGAGGGCATCGAACTGGTCCGCAAGGCTCTCCGGCTCAACCCGCATCCGCCCGGCTGGTACTACTGGCAATTGGGACAGGCAGAGTACGCAATCCACGACTACGAGGCGGCGGTCCACACGCTGCACCGGCCTGAAACCTATCGCACGACCTCACGTCGCCTGCTTGCCGCGAGCCTGGCGCAGCTTGGCCGTCTGGATGAGGCGCGCTGTGAGGCAGATCTGTTCATGATGAGCAACCCGAAATTCACGATCCGGCACTGGGCTGACACCCAGCCCTTCCGGGACGATGACCTGCGGCGGCATTTTCTGGAAGGATGCCGCCTGGCTGGGCTTCGGGAGTGATGTGGGTGCCGATGTAAGCGCCGCGTCCAGCCCATTGTAGGACACACTAACCCATGTCTCGCCCTTGTCCCGGCTGACCGCATGACCGAGAGGAACGCCGGTAGCAGAGTCCGCTTGTCTCGTGAACCGTCGCCGCTTTGGATCAGATGGCTTTGCTTCCTACTCGGCGGCCGTGCGTCCTTCATCGGTGGCTTTGCGCTGAGCAGTCCGGTCGACTTCGACGGTGTCAGGGGCCTCCTTCTTGGCTTCTCCGCGATCCTGCTCGGCGGCTTGCGCTCCGGGCTGCGGTTCCAGCACCACCTTCCGCTGCTCGCTGTCCCAGCGCGCGATGACCCGGTCGCCTTCATGAACCTCATTTGCAAGCATCGCGCGGGCGAGTTGGGTTTCAAGCTCCGAACGGATCAGGCGTCGCAATTCGCGGGCGCCGAATTCCGGACGGAATCCCGCTGCCGCGAGATGGTCGAGAAGAGTAGCGTCGACGACGAGATCGACTCCCTGGCCATGGGCCGTGCGCTTGACCCGTTCGAGCTGGAGCTCGACGATGGAACGGATCTCGCTGCGCGACAGGGCGTGGAAGACGATGATCTCGTCGATGCGGTTGATGAATTCCGGTCGGAAGTGACCGCGTAAGACTTCCATCAATTCGCGCTTGAGCTTTGCCTGATCATCCTCGGCCGTTCCGCGCAGGTTGAGATGGCGCTGAATGATGTCAGAACCGAGATTGCTCGTTGCAATGATGATGGTGTTGGTGAAGTCGACCACGCGGCCCTTGCCGTCGGTCAGGCGGCCGTCATCGAACACCTGGAGCAGGATGTTGTAGACATCCGGATGCGCCTTCTCGATCTCGTCGAGGAGCACGACGGAATAGGGCCGCCGCCGCACGCGCTCGGTGAGCTGCCCGCCTTCCTCGTAGCCGACATAGCCGGGCGGCGCGCCGATGAGGCGGGAAACCGCATGGCGCTCCATATATTCCGACATGTCGAGACGGATCATTGCGTCCTCGTCGCCGAAGACCGTCTCGGCTAGAGCCTTGGCGAGCTCGGTCTTGCCGACGCCGGTCGGGCCGAGGAACAGGAAGGTCGCGATGGGACGGCGGCCTTCGCGCAGTCCAGCCCGCGCCAGCCGGACGGCATCGCTGACCGCCCGGATGGCCTCCTCCTGGCCGATGACGCGCTTGTGCAGGCGCTCTTCCATCTTCACGAGGCGCTGGCGCTCCTCGGTCGTGAGCTCGTTGACTGGCACGCCGGTGAGCTTCGACACCACCTGCGCGATTTGCTCGGTGCGCACCTCGGTCGAGGCCGAGCTGCGCTCCCGCCGCCACCGCTCCATGGCCTCCTGCAGGTCCTTGTTGCGGGCATCGTGCCGCGCCTGGATTTCGGATGCGCGGTCGAAAAGCTTGCGGGACGAGGCGTAATCCTGCTCCCGCTTGAGCTGGCGAACCTCCGCCTCCATTTCCTGCACGTCGATGGGCCGGGCGGTCGCCGAGATTTTGACGCGCGCGGCGGCCTGGTCGATCAGGTCGATGGCCTTATCCGGCAGGAAGCGCCCCGTGATGTAGCGGTCGGAGAGTTCCGCCGCCGCGATGATGGCCTCGTCCGTGATGGTGACCTTGTGGTGCGCTTCCAGCGTGTCCCGCAGGCCGCGCAGGATCATGATCGTCTGCGCGACCGTCGGCTCGGGCACGAAGACCGGCTGAAAGCGGCGCTCCAGGGCGGCATCCTTCTCGATGTGCTTCTGGTATTCGTTGAGCGTCGTCGCACCGATCAGGTTGAGTTCGCCACGGGCGAGCGCAGGCTTGAACACATTGGCGATATCGAGCCCGCCTTCGCCGCCGCCTTGGCCGGCGCCGACGATGGTGTGGATCTCATCGATGAACAGGACGAGCTCGTCTTCGCGCTCGGTGACCTCCTTGAGGATCTGCTGGACGCGCTCCTCGAACTCGCCGCGATATTTGGAGCCGGCCACCATGGAGTTGATCGACAACTCGACGAGGCGTTTGTCTCGCAGGCTCTCGGGAACTTCGCCCGCGATTATGCGTTGGGCAAGACCTTCGACGATGGCCGTCTTGCCGACGCCCGGCTCGCCGATGAGGACCGGGTTGTTCTTCTTACGCCGTGCGAGGACTTCGATGGTGGTTTCGATTTCCTGTGCGCGGCCAATCACGGGGTCGAGCTTGCCCTCGCGGGCGAGCTTGGTGAGGTCGCGGGAATACTTGTCGAGATTGGGCGTATTGGTGGGTGTATCGACCCGTCCTTCCTCGGCGCCGTGCCCGACGACCTTGGCCACCTGCTGGCGGATGGCCTGGGGCGTGAGGCCATAGCGGGCCAAGACATCGGGCCCGATGCCTTCGCCCTCTTCGGCCAGACCGATGAGCAGGTGCTCCGGCCCGACATAGGAATGGCCGAACTCGCTCGACACAGAGAAGGCGCGGGAGAGGGCGCTCTTCACGCGGGGAGAAACGCCGATCTCGCCGCCTTCTTCCGGATTGAAATCGCCACGCGGGCTCTCCGCAACGATCTGGTTGCGCAGATCGTCAAGAGAGACCTTGAACTGTTCGAGAATGGTGCGGACGACGTCGCTTTCGGTGAGTGCCAGGAGCAGATGCTCGGTATCAACCTCGCGGCGCCCGAAATCGCCGGCCCGCCGGGCGGCCGATTGCAGGATCTCCTCCGCATGTTCGCTCAGGCGCTCGGCGACGCCCGCCGCTGCGCCGCGTCCGCGGGCCCGTCCGCGGCCTGATCTGACAGGTGTCGAGGGGCCTTCGTCTCGGGCCTCGGAAGCGTCCTCTGGCCGGCTGCGGCTTCCTGCCGATGGGCTGCCGCCGAAGAAGTCATCGGAGAAGAAGTCGTCGAACAGGCTGCCTCGTCTACCGAAGAGGGATTCCAGCGGCGAGCTCGACCGTTGCTGGCGAGCCAGACGCCGGTAATCGACGTCGCAGAGTTCCATGATTTGCCGCTGGCCGTTGCTGACAACCTGTGCTCGAACGGTTGCGGGCCGGATTCCACAAATGTCACACAATCCATCCGCCATGGCCTTGACTCCATGCTGGCTGTTTCGTGCGGTGGTAGACGTCGTTCCATCGTTGACGCTTCACCTTGGCGCACGACTTCGGCGTGATCATCCATCGTTAGCAGTTGTTCCGGTCGATACGCGGACCGAATGATCCCTCAGGGAGAGTACGCACTCGCTCGACAATTCGCCCTGGAGCCGTCGCCAGGTTCGGGCTGAAAAATGCTTACAGAGAAGCAGGCTTGGCGATCATTATAGGGGCCGTCACGACAGGGACAATGAGCGGCCCAGGCGGACCGAAGCGGTCCTCATCGGCGATCCGCCCTGCCAGCTCTCGGTCGATCATCGCCGGGTTGACGCCTTTCGACGACATCGGCTGGCGGGCTCGTCTTCTCCGTCTGCTCTTTCTGTGCCGTCTTACGGGCCTGCGCGCTGTCGATGATGAGGCGGGCGCCGCGCTGATAGGTCAGGTAGTTCCAGAACCAGTTCAAAGCGACCGCGGCCCGGTTGCGCAGGCCGATCAAGAAATAGACATGGGCGATGCCCCAGAACCACCAACCGACAAGCCCCTTCAGGTGAAAGCGGTCGAGCTTCACCACGGCAGCCTTGCGCCCGATCGTGGCGAGGTCTCCCTGGTGGCGATAATGGAACGGTCCCGGAACGGGCCTGTTCGCGACTTTTGCGGCAATGACATCGGCCACATAGCGCCCCATCTGCTTCGCCGCTGGAGCGATGCCGGGTACCGGCTTTCCGGCTGTGCCATCGACCACCGCTGCGGTATCGCCGATCACGAAGATCTCAGGCCTGCCCGGCACAGTCAGATCCGGCGCGACCTTCACCCGTCCGGCGCGGTCTGCCTCCACTCCCAGCCATTCGGCAGCCGGGGAGGCCACCACGCCTGCGGCCCAGATGATCGTGCCGGTCTCGATGCGCTCGCCATCGAGATCGACCCCGCCCTCATTGCAGTTCGTGACCGAGGCCTGAGTGCGGACTTCGACGCCCATCTTCTCCAGAGCTTTGCGCGCATAGGCCGACAGGTCTTCGGGAAAGGCCGGCAGCAGGCGTGGTCCCGCCTCGATCAGGATCACACGGGCGGCATGCGGATCGATCCGGCGGAACTCGGCCGGAAGGGCGTGGTGAGCGACTTCCGCGATGGCCCCGGCCATCTCGACGCCTGTCGGCCCGCCGCCCACGACCACGAAGGTGAGCAGACGGCGCTGCTCGTCATAGTCGTCGGTCAACTCGGCATGCTCGAAAGCCAGCAGAACCTTGCGGCGGATCTCGGTCGCATCCTCCATCTGCTTCAATCCCGGAGCGACGGAGGCCCATTCCGGATGCCCGAAATAGGAATGCGTCGCGCCTGTCGCGAGAACAAGGTAGTCGTAAGCGACCGTCAAAGATCCTGCATGGACGACACGCGCATCGGCATCGATCCCGGTCACATTCGCCAGGAGCACGGTCGCGTTTTTCTGCCGCTTGAGGATGCCGCGGATCGGCCAGGCAATATCGGCAGGCGACAGAGCCGCCGTGGCGACCTGGTAGAGCAGCGGCTGGAAATAATGGTAATTGTGCCGGTCGATTATCGTCACATCGACCGGGGAGTTGGTCAGGGCCCGGGCAACCGTCAGCCCCCCAAACCCCGCTCCGACGATTGTGACCCTTGCTCTGCCAGCGATCATGATGTCCCCGCTGCTGCTGCGCCGGATAGGATGATTTTGGGAACCTCCCACGCAGCTCAATCAGCAATTATCACGAATGTTCCGAATTCCAGGCATTGTGTTGACAAGCGAAAGACGAGTTTGCCGCAGAACCAAGGGCCTTGGTGTGGGTAAGCCACCCGGATCTCACCATCTGCACATGAGCGTTCACGGACCTCGATCGAGGTATGGCGGTGAGGTCGAAGCCATCGAGCCGCTGCTTTTGGAGCAAAGTGGCACATCCTGCGATACCAAGTCAGCATATGGTTATCGTCGATCGGCATCGTGTTACGAACGGTAGCCCAGACGAACCAGGGACATACGCCCTGGCGCAACAAAGCCCATTCGAGCTCGTCCTGAATAAGCCCTATGCTTAGTGTAATCCTTCGCAGAAGCGCGAGATGCGTCGGCACCCCTCCTTCAACGTTTCCGTATCGGTGGCATAAGAAATCCTGAAGTAGGGGCTCATCCCATATGCGCTACCCTGCACCGTGGCGACATGCTGCTCCTCCAAAAGTGCGGAGACAAAGTCGGTATCGGACTCGATGCGCCGCCCCCATTCCGTCGTCTTGCCAATACATCCAGCAATGTTTGGGAATACGTAGAATGCTCCTTCGGGCTTGTGACAGGTGATGCCTGGAATCTCGTTGAGGAGCCTAACGACCAAGTCACGTCTTTCGCGGTAGACGTCCGCACGTTCCTTCAGAAGATCCTGAGGACCGTCTAGGACCGCAACCGCCGCGGCTTGACTCAAGGTGCAGATTCCAC
Organism: Microvirga sp. GN3; assembly: GCF_055792825.1. Lineage (NCBI taxonomy): Bacteria > Pseudomonadati > Pseudomonadota > Alphaproteobacteria > Hyphomicrobiales > Methylobacteriaceae > Microvirga > Microvirga sp. GN3. The sequence continues at coordinate 11,864 of NZ_JBVVAK010000046.1, read as the reverse complement.
CCGTCGCTTGCCCATGAACATTGTTCATTGCCGCGATCAAGTCCTTTGGGCCGCCGCAGTAACCGACGCGCCAGCCGGTCATGGCGTAGGCCTTCGAGGCGCCGTTCACGGTCAGCACGCGATCCCAAAGCTTGGGTTCGACCTCGGCGATCGTGCAGAACTCGAAGCCATCATAGGTGAGATGTTCGTAGATATCGTCGGTCAGGATCCAAAGGTGAGGGTGCTTTAACATGACGTCGGCAATCGCGCGCATCTCGGAGCGCGTGCAGGCCGCACCAGTCGGATTGTTGGGGAAGTTCAGAATCAGCCACTTGGTGCTTGGCGTAATCGCGGCATCCAGATCCTCGGCGCGAAGCTTGAAATGATTGTTCTCAGGGCAGGGGACGGAAACGGGCGTCGCTTCGGCCAGGAGCGCGATATCGGCATACGTGATCCAACCGGGAGCGGGGATGACGACTTCGTCGCCAGGGTTGCAGGTCGCGAGAAGTGCGTTGAAGATGATCTGCTTACCCCCGTTGGCGATTAGGATCTCATCGAGCGCGTAGTCCAAATTGTTCTCGCGCTTGAACTTGCGCTGAACCGCGGCCCTCAAAGCCGCGGTGCCCGGCTGAGCGGGATACTTGGTGTCTCCGGCCAGTGCGGCTTGGTGGGCAGCCTCAATCGCATGCTGCGGCGTCGGGAAGTCAGGCTCACCCGATGACAGGCTGACGATCTGAACGCCCTGAGAACGAAGCTCACGTGCTTTGTCCGTCATGGCTGCGGATGCGGAAACCTTCACGTTGTCGAGACGGCTTGCGAGTTGAGGCATCGTCGTGGTCCTTGTTTATCCTGCCTTTAGGCAAAGGCGGCTGTTGCCGCCACGCGGGCGCTCTCGTCAGTATCTCGGATCGGGCTTCGTCCTTCCCGATCCGAGAAGAGGCGTCACACGTTGATGCTGCGTGCTTCCAGCGCGTCGACAAACGAGCGGTCCCATCTGCCGTCTCTGATCGCCTGCATGGTCTCTTCTTCCTTCTGCTTCTGAAGGAGAGCCTTCTCGATAACGGTCGGCGCTTCCTCGCGAGAGAGCACGACAAGTCCGTCCTGATCGCCGACGACGATGTCGCCGGGGCGTACCGCCATCCCGCCCACAGATACAGGGACATTGATCGCCCCGGGACCGTCCTTGTACGGGCCTCGGTGATTGACGCCTCTGGCGTAGACGGGGAAAGGACGCTCGCGGATCTCGGCGACGTCGCGGATGGCACCATCGAGGATCATCCCGGCGACACCCACGCTTGCGGCATAGAATGTCATGATTCCACCGACGAGCGCATTGGCGATATCGCCATCGGCGTCGACCACCAGCACATCGCCGGGCCTGCAGATATCGAATGCCCGGAGAATGGCTAAGTTGTCTCCGGCGCGCGTGCGCACCGTCACCGCTGTGCCGGCCAGCGGGGCAGGGTGATGATAGGGCTGAAGCCCGGTACTGCCCCGGTTGCGCTGCAGCTGATCGCTGAGAAGGGCGACCGGAATTTGTTTCAGGGTTGCAATGAGCTCTGGATCGGCCGATGGAGCCGACGGGTGTTTCCTGATGCTATTTGTCATTGTTCAGCTCACGGATCTCTGATCGATCCCTGACAGCTAGCGGGACGCTCGGAGACTAGCCAAGACAAGTTCGGTCTGCCAACATAGGAAAATCTTATGGCTCGCGTGTAGGAGGAGCCCAGCTCATGTCCGGTAGCGGTGATCGGATAATGAACCTCAAACGCCTCCAGTACTTCGTGAAGATTGTCGACATCGGCAATCTGACACAGGCGGCAGATGTCCTGCACGTGGCTCAGCCGGCGCTGAGCCAGCAATTGGCAACCTTGGAATCTGAAGTCCGTCAGCAGCTCCTCGTTCGCACGCCGCGGGGCGTGACGCCGACGGAAGCCGGCAAGGTTCTGTATCGCCACGCTCAGCTCATTCTCCGGCAATGCGATCAGGCGCGCGTTGACATGAGGGCGGCCGGAGGGGGCATTTCCGGCGCCGTTTCCGTGGGCCTCGCGCCTGGCACCGCCGCTGCTGGCCTTGCTATGCCTCTGCTGATTGCCACAAGGAGCCGTCATCCCGGCGTCGTGCTCTATCTCAACGAGACCTATGGAACCACGCTTTCGGAACTCGTCATGAACGGCAGAATGGATCTGGCCGTGCTGTACGGCGGGGGACAATCGGTGCATGGGCTCACGTTCCAACCGCTCCTGCGCGAAGGCCTTTATCTAGTGGGCCCCAGCAGCATTCCGGCCCCGTCGGACTCCGTGCCCCTCGAACGGATCGGCGAAATGGATCTCTTCCTGCCTCGGCCTTACAATGTGGTCCGCAAGGTCGTCGACGCCGCGTGCGCAGGCATTGGACTGGTTCCTCGCGTCGTCGCCGAGATCGAGTCGGCGAGCACGCTGGCGTCTGTCATCGCTGCAGGAATGGGCGTGACGATCCTGCCCGGCTCGATGGCGAGGCAGGTCGTGGAGACCACATCGGCGTGGCATGCGCGGATCATCGATCCGGCCATCGAGGTGCCCCTGGCTCTGTGCCAATCGGACCACCTTCCACTTTCGGAGCCAGCTGCCGCGATCAGGCAGATTTTGCTGGAGCTCGTTCGGGAACTGCCCGGCAACATGCTGTTGGCTCAAGATGAGAGTGTCCTGAAGAGAGCATAAGCTGCCCTTATGGGCACAGAGACAATCTGTCTTGGCCTCCCTTTTGGGCGACTGCTAGCGTCAAGGACATAGGCCCGTCACGGTGACGGACCGGTGATCCCCATGACGCTTGACGAGATCAAAGCTGCAATCGATGCGATGAACGCATCCGACCTTGTTGAAGTGGAGATCAGCAAGGATGGCTGGACCCTGCGGCTGATGCGGGACACAGGGTCCGCCGTGCCCTCTACCAGCGGGGCCGGGCCAAGACCATCTGCGGCGCCGATGCGCCCGGAGGCCTCTCGTCGCGAGCCAGCGTCGTCCGTCAAATCCGCGTCGTCGAAGAACGATGTCAGCGCTCCCTTGTCCGGAATTGTCTATCTCGGCCCTTCGCCGGAGGCGCCTCCCTTCGTGGCCGTCGGTCAGACAGTCACGGCCGGAACCACGCTCTGCACCGTTGAAGCCATGAAGATGTTCAATCCCGTGGCGGCCGAACGGGATGGCGTGGTCGAGGCGGTATTCGTCACGACCGGCGACGAGGTCGCAGCTGGCCAGCCCCTCTTGCGGATCGTCTGAGCGCCCATGTTCGACACTGTCCTCATAGCCAATCGCGGCGAAATTGCTCTTCGGATCCAGCGGGCCTGCCGAACGCTTGGTCTGCGGACGGTCGCTGTCTATTCGCAAGCCGATCAAGATGCCCCGCACGTCAGGCACGCGGACACCGCCGTGTGCATCGGGCCGGCTCCTGCAGGAAAGAGCTATCTTGATGGTGCCGCGATTCTGCTCGCCGCGGAGGCGACGGGCGCACAGGCAATTCATCCCGGATATGGATTCCTGTCCGAGAATGCCGCCTTTGCCGAGAGCGTCGCCCGCTCGGGCTTGACGTTCATCGGCCCAAGCCCAGAATGCATTCGCACCATGGGCGACAAGGTGGCAGCCAAGCGTGCCATGCGCGAGGCAAACGTGCCGTGCGTGCCCGGCTCAGAAGGAGCCCTGCCCGACGATCCCGAAGCCCTGCAGGCTATTGTCGGTGAGATCGGGTTCCCGCTCATTCTCAAAGCCGCAGGCGGCGGCGGCGGACGCGGCATGCGCGTCGTCAGAGAACGTTCGGAGCTTGCTGGTGCTTTTGCACTCGTCCGCGAGGAAGCACGCCGCGCCTTCGGCAATCCGGAGATCTATGCCGAAAAGTTCCTCGAACATCCGCGCCACGTGGAGATCCAGGTGTTGGCGGATGGCAATGGCACAGCGCTCTGGCTCGGCAGCCGCGATTGCTCGCTCCAGCGCCGCCATCAGAAGGTCTTGGAGGAGGCCCCGGCTCCGGGTCTGCCTGTCGATCTCATCGCGAGGATTGGCGAGCGCTGCGTCGAGGCCTGTCGTCGGATCGGCTATCAGGGCGTCGGCACCTTCGAGTTCCTGGTTGAGCAAGGGGAATTCTTCTTCATCGAGATGAATACGCGGGTGCAGGTCGAGCACCCCGTCACCGAGGCGACGACCGGAATCGACATCGTGGCCGAAGGCATTCGGGTTGCGCGGGGCGAAGGCCTCACCCTGACCCAAGCCGATATAGGCTGCCATGGTCACGCCTTCGAATGCCGGATCAATGCAGAAGACCCCGACAGCTTCGCACCCTCCCCGGGGCAGGTCACGCGGTTCGATGTCCCGGGCGGCCCTGGCGTCAGGGTCGATAGTCACATCGCCGCAGGAGCGACCGTTCCGCCTTACTACGACTCGATGATCGCCAAGCTCATTGTGCACGGGCAGACCCGGCACGAGGCGCTGGCGCGGTTGAGGGTGGCACTGTCCGAGATGAAGGTCGGCGGTGTTGCCACGAATCTTGCCTTGCACAAGAGGATCGTGGACGAGCCCGGCTTCATCGAGGGCGGGTTCGATATCCACTACCTTGAGCAAATGCTGAAAGCCGGGGCCCCCGCATGATCGTCAAGGAGCCTCAGATCAGCTTGCTGGGCACCAGAGCGCTTCTCTTCGAAGCGCCCGGTGAGACCAGCCTGACGACGCAACGGCGGATTTGGTCGCTTGCCCGTGAGGTGGGGACCTGGCCGGAGGTGAGCGAAGCCGTGCCGGGCGTCAACAATCTCCTCGTCAGCTTTTTGGCGCCGCCGCGGACGCTTGCGCCGATCGAGATGCGTCTGCAATCCGCCTGGGACACGGCGACACCGATGATCCTGCAGGGCCGCACGATCGAATTGCCGGTCGTCTATGGCGGGGAAGGGGGGCCGCACATGGCGGATGTCGTCGCCCATACCGGCCTGTGCCCAGAGGAGATCGCGGAGATCCATGCCAGCCCGCTTTACCCGGTCTATGCGATTGGAAGCCATCCGGGCTATTGCTATCTCGGCGGCATGGACGCACGCATCGCAACACCGCGCAGAAAAGTGCCGGTGCTGAAGCTTCCGGGCGGCGCAGTATCGATCGGAGGGTCGCAGACCGGCGTGTCGGCTTCGGCGGGGCCCAGCGGCTGGAACACGATCGGCACGACATCGACATCGTTCTTCGATGCGACACGTGATCCACCTGTCCTGCTGCAGCCGGGTGACAGCATTCGCTTCCGCATCGTCGAGGTGGTCCGATGATGGAGATTCTCTCAAAGAGCGCTCTCACGACCATACAAGATCGTGGACGCTTCGGCGCTTTGAAATGGGGCGTCGGCACAGCCGGTGCGATGGACGGCCTTGCGCTTGCCTGCGGCAATCTTCTGCTCGGCAACGGTGAGGACGCCGCTGCGATCGAGATCCAGGTCTTTCCATTCGAGGCTCGGTTTGACCGTGAAGCAGAGATCGCGCTGACGGGAGCAACATGCGAGGCAACGATTGATGGGAAGGCCATTCTTCCCTGGTCGAGCATCCGGGTGGCACCCGGCGCGGTGCTGCGCCTTGGGCTGACGCGCTCTGCGCGATGGCGAGGATCGCGCGCTTACATCTGCGTGGCAGGCGGGATCGACGTTCCAGTCGTTCTGGGATCCCGCTCCACGCAGTTGCGGGGCGGCATCGGCGGTCTTGAGGGTCGCGCGCTGCAGCAGGGAGACAAACTGCCTTTCGGCGAGCCCAACGACGCACGCCGTGCGTCGGATGGAACCAGCATTGTGCCGCCGACATTTGCTTTGCCCCTGATGTTGGATGGCCTGCCGGCGGTCCGGGTTCTGCCGGCCGCTGAATACCACTGCTTCAAGCCCGAGTCCCAGAGCGATCTGTGGCTGAAGCCGTGGAAGGTGACGCCTCAGAGCGATCGCTACGGATATCGCCTGTCCGGCCCTGTTCTTCAGCCCATTGCTCCCATGGAGCTGCGCTCGCATGGCATCGTTCCCGGAGTCATTCAGGTGCCGCACGGCGGCCAGCCGATCGTGCAGATGTGCGACGCCCAGCCTTCCGGCGGATATCCGAAGATCGGAACCGTCATCGAGGCGGATCTCTGGCGGCTCGGGCAGGCACCGATCGGCAGTTCCATCCGCTTCATCGAGACAGACTGGGATGGGGCGCTGCACGCCCTCGACGAAATCTCGCAATGGCTGTCCGATGTGGCGCGGTGTCTTGATCTTGCGGGAGCCCGGAGCGTGAGCTCATGAAGATCTCAGACATCCCACAAATTGCAGCCTGGATTTCCGAAGCGGGGATCGCGACATACGAGCTCATAGGGCCGGATTATCGCATCTGCCTGAGGCGCAGTGTTAAGGCTCGAAGCAAGCGCGTTGTGTCGGCGGGCTCCGTACGGGGTGTGGCCGTTCCGGCAAAAGGCCAATCTGATGTCGTCGGATCGCCGGGTGTGGGGCTTTTCCTGCACGCTCACCCTGTCCAAGAGACCGCGCTGGTGGAGCCGAACGAGCCAGTCGCCATCGGTCAGCCGCTGGGGCTTCTGCAGGTCGGACCCATTCTCTTACCCGTCCTCTCTCCGCGCGATGGGATTGTGGCCTCGATCATTGCGCCGGACTGCTCGCTCGTCGGCTATGGCGATCCGCTCGTCGCATTGAAGCCTTAGGGGAGCCAACCGATGCAAATCGATCTCAATGCAGACCTTGCCGAGGGTTACGGCCAGTGGCGTATCGGTGACGACGATGCCCTGCTGGATGTACTGTCGTCTGCGAACCTCGCTTGCGGCTTTCACGCGGGCGATCCCCTCATCATGGAGAAAACCGTCAAGGCAGCCCTGCAACGCGGTGTCGATGTCGGTGCGCATGTCGGCTTTCCCGACAAGCAGGGGTTCGGACGGCGGCCGATGCAGATCGACTCGGACGAATTGGCTGCGATGGTCATCTATCAGCTCGGAGCACTTGAGGGCATCGCGCGGGCGGTGGGGCACAGGATGACCCACATGAGCTTTCATGGTGCTCTCGGGAATATGGCTGCCGCGGATTCCGCTGTTGCCGCACCCCTCGTTGCCGCAGTCGCGCGCTTCAACCCTGAGCTGATCATCGTCTCCTCGACGAGCCGGGCCATCGAGGACGCAGCGGTATCGTGCAGCCTTCGCGTCGCGACAACCTTCCTCGCGGACCGTGCCTACGATAGATCGGGTCTTCTCGTTCCCCGCCGGCTACCGAACTCCGTCATTCACAATGAGGCCAAGGTTCTGGAACGGGTGCGACAGATTCTCTGGCAGGGGACCGTTACAACGTACGAAGGCGAGGATCTGCCGATGCGTCCTCACAGCATTCTGCTGCATGGGGACACCCCGGGCGCCTTGTCGCTGGCTCGCAAGATCCGCACGGAAATCGAGCAGGCCGGTGGGAAGGTCGTGCCCGTATCCCAGATGGCGTAGTCCGGCTCCGGCGCCGCAAGATAAGAACAGCTTATCGCCACAAACACAAACGGTCTTGGCGTCTGCCGGCTAACTTCTCTTAAGTTATATCAACCAGCGAGGACACTCATGCCCTTCTCTGATTACAAGACAGCTCTTGTGACCGGCGCTTCTTCGGGGATTGGCGCCGCCGTGGTCGAGCGGTTCCGCCGCGAAGGCTTGGAGGTCCATGCGATCGCCCGTAGTCGAGAGCCGCTGGAGCGCCTTGCCGAAAGGACCGGATGCATCGCTCATATCATCGACGTGACCGATCGCGAAAAGCTCGCCCGCCTCGCAGAGACAGTCCAGTTCGACATCCTGGTCAACAACGCAGGCGTCGACCGTCCCAAGAAGTTCCTCGAGGCGGATCCCGAGGACATCGACCTGCTCGTCGATGTGAACACACGGGCCGTGCTCCATCTCTGCCGCCTCATCATTCCCGGCATGGTGGCGCGAGATCGCGGTCACGTCATCAACATCTCGTCGATCGCTGGTGTCTATAATTTCGGCGGGAACTCGACCTACCATGCGACTAAAGCTGCGATCAGCATGCTTTCTCGCCAGCTGCGCATTGATGCCTTCGGACACCGGGTTCGTGTCACAGAGATCTGTCCCGGGCGCGTCGCAACCGATATCTTTGCGCATGTTCATGGCGACACGCCCGAGATCCGGGAGCGCTTCATCGAAGGCTTTGAGCTGCCGGAGGCGGCCGACATTGCCGAGGCCATCGCCTTCGCCGTTGCCGCGCCCGTATCCATGAATGTGGGTCACATGGAGATCACTCCGACCCTTCAAGTTCTCGGCGGTCTCCAAACCGCTCGTCCGGCCGCCAGAGATGGCCAGCCGTCCAAGGCGGGTTAAGCTGCAATGACCGGGTTCGATCTTATCACGATTTTAACGAACCCGAACTTCGGGCTCATGCTCCTCCAGGGGATGGAGATGACCTTTGTGATTGCAGCCGGGTCGTGGCTCCTCGCCATGAGCCTCGCAATCCTGCTTCTGATCATTCGGCTGACCCCGAGTCGCATCGCTGACCGCGCCGTTGCAGCCTACGTCTCCTACCACCGCAATGTTCCGACACTGGTGCAGCTCATGCTGTGGTATTTCGGAATATCGAGCCTCCTGCCCGAAGCACTGCAGTACTGGCTCTCCGACCACGGTGCGGAAGCCATCTTCGCCATCGTTGCACTTGGGCTGTGTCAGGCGGCCTATTTCAGCGAGGATCTGCGCTCCGGCATCCGTTCCGTGCCGGCCGGCCAATCCGAGGCTGCCCGCGCCCTCGGACACAGCTTCGTCGGCACGATGCGCTATGTGCTCATGCCGCAAGCGTTTCGTAACGCTTTGCCGGCTCTCGTCAACCACAGCGTCTCCCTGTTCAAGAACAGCAGCCTTGCGATGGCGATTGGGGTTGCCGAGCTCACGCACGCCGTCAAGGAAATCGAGAGCCAGAGCTTCAGAACCTTCGAAGCCTACCTGATTGCAACCATCGCGTACCTGATCTGCTCTCTGCTGATCATGTCGGTCGGAACTGCACTCGGCCGGCAGGCAGTCCTGAAGGGAGGGCGCTGACCGATGCTCTGGGACATCCTCTCCATCATTCAGGATAACTGGCTTCTTCTACTGATCGGCCAATACCCCAATGGGCCGCTTGGAGGTTTCGCTGCGACCCTGATCCTTTCCGTGCTCAGCATCGTTCTCGCATTCCCGCTCAGCGTGCTGCTTGCACTTGCCAGGCTGTCGCAATCGCCATTCCTGCTCTGGCCGTCTACCGCACTTGTCTATATCGCGCGGGGCGTTCCGCTTCTGATGCTGATCCTGTGGGTCTACTTCATGGTCCCACTGCTTGTCGGCGCGAATATACCCGGGTTCGTGACGATGCTCGTGACGCTGGTCCTTTATGAGGCGGCGTTTCTGAGCGAGGTCGTGCGAGCAGGGATTGTCGCGCTTGGGCGCGGTCAGATGGATGCGGCACGTGCCCTCGGCCATAGCTATCTTGGGGCGATGTGGTATGTCATCCTGCCACAGGCACTCTACAACATGCTGCCCAGCATCCTCAGCCAGTTCGTCTCGACGATCAAGGAAACGACTCTGGGATACGTGATCAACGTTCCGGAACTCACCTTTGCGGCCAATCAGATCAACAATCGCCTCCTCACGAAGCCATTCGAGGTCTTCTTCATCCTGGCGATCGTATACTACCTCGTCTGCTGGACACTGTCCTACGCCGCGACCGTTCTGGAGCGACGCATCGCGCGCAAGCGAGCTGGGACGAGTGCCGGTCCGGTACCCGTCACAATGCAACCTCAAACACTTACGGCTGAGCCATGAGCACTGTGCGTCCGTCTGCGGGAGGCCCACCAATGATCCGCTTTTCGAACGTCCGCAAGAATTACGGGACTTTTCAGGCGCTTGACGACATCAACGCTGAGGTGGCGCGGAGCGAGGTCGTGGTGGTCTGCGGGCCCTCAGGCTCAGGAAAGTCGACGTTGATCAGAACGGTTAATCGGCTCGAAGAAATCCAGTCCGGCTCGATCGTCTTCGACGGTCAGGACGTGCATGCCAAAATGCGCAGCAAGGAACTCAACCATCTTCGAAGCCGCATCGGATTTGTGTTTCAGAGCTTCAATCTGTTTCCGCACCTCTCGGCGCTCGATAACGTCACTCTGTCGCCCGTCACGGTGAACGGCGTCAAGCGGGAGGTTGCCCGCGAGAAGGCGATGCAGCTTCTTGACCGCGTGGGCCTTGCCGCAAAGGCCGGCTCCTATCCGGGCCAGCTATCCGGCGGCCAACAGCAGCGCGTCGCGATTGCTCGGGCGCTCGCCATGGAGCCGCCGGCGATGCTGTTCGATGAGCCCACCAGCGCCCTCGATCCCGAGATGGTGGGCGAGGTGCTCGCCGTGATGAAGGCTCTGGCCGCGGATGGCATGACAATGATGTGCGTCACTCACGAGATGGGATTCGCACGTGAAGTTGCGGATCGCGTCTGGTTCATGGACGGAGGCCGCATTATTGAGGAGGCCGATCCCGAGAGCTTTTTCTCGCGGCCTCAGCACCCTCGGGCGCAGCGCTTCCTATCGGATCTGCGCCACTGATCGACCAGCCAAAAATAAAACCAGAGGAGAAGGACATGTCACTGAAATTGCTTAAACTCAGCCTCGCTGTCACTGCGCTCGGCATCGCGGCGATTGCCCCCGCGAGCGCCGATCAACTTGCTGATATCATGGCTCGCAAAGAGCTTCGCTGCGGTGTCTACGCCGACGTGCCGCCGTTCTCGGCGCCGGATCCGAAGACGCGCGAGCTGGTAGGCTTCGATGTCGATCTGTGCAAGGGGATCGCCAAGCGATGGGGCGTCGAGGCAAAGCTTACGCCGCTGTCCGTCGAGGCACGCGTGCCGGAGGTGAAGCTCGGTCGCGTTGATCTGACGATTGCGAACCTCGCTTACACCCTAAGCCGCGCTGAACAGATCCAGTATAGTGATCCTTACTATATGGCCAAGGAAATGCTGGCCGTGAAGGCGAGCGATCCGGCAACGTCGAAGGCCGACTTCAAGGGTAAGCGACTTGCTTCAACGAAGGGATCAACCTCCGAGCTCGCCATCAAGATGAACGGATCCGAGCCACTGACATTCCAGGACACGGGCTCAGCGTTCATGGCGGTTCAACAGAACAAGGCGCTCGGCATGGTCGCAAATACCATGACGATCACGAAGCTCGTCAACGAGTCGAAGACGCGCGGCGTTGAGCTGAAGATGATCCAGGAACCTATGGTCTTGCAGCCAACGGGCATCGGCATGAAGAAGGACGAGCCTGCCCTGCTGGCAAAGGTCAACGAAACCCTCAGGGCAATGGATGAGGCCGGTGAAATCAATGCGGCCTGGGACAAATGGCTCGGGCCAAACACTGAGTTCAAGATGACGCGGACCGACAAGGTCACACCCCTGACCGAGCTGAAGTTCGAGCCAATTCCCTAAAATCTGGTACGTTCGTTCGCTCTTGGCGAACCTTCCCGCCGGCTTGCGTCAAGCGAGCCGGCGTTTGCTTTTGCGATGCCGCTTCGCCCTTGAGTCCCCATCCGCCCCTTGGGCGAAGGCGCAGACTCCGCCTCCGGCTCATGCGATCACAGCGCCATAAGGAAAAGCTATGGCTACAGATTGGAGTTGTCTTTGTCGAACCGATTTTCTGAGCCTAACTTTGCAAGCCATCCGGTTATGAGGAAATGGCCGGGATAAACGACAAACTACATCTGACATTCCATCGCGCTCGATGATTGAGAAGGTTTTCATGGTGTCTTCGTTGTTTTCTCTTTCCGGTCGGCGTGCGGTTGTGACGGGCTCGTCGCAGGGCATCGGCTTTGCGCTGGCCAAGGGCCTGGCGGAGCATGGGGCGGCGGTGGTTCTCAACGGCCGCGACCCGGGCAAGATCG